>CAYXFW010000200.1:0-4418 GCA_964464305.1 uncultured Verrucomicrobiota bacterium | reverse complement strand
GCCAGGTCGGGCACGGGCGCCGCGGCCAGCTTCAGCTTCGCGCCGGTGGAGGGATCGGAGGCAACGACCACCGCATGCAGCGCCCCCGGCGCGCCCAGCGCGAAGTGACAGGCATTGTCCCGCGCGTTCTCGTCCGCCGGCAGTTCCACCCCGCCCCACAGGACCGCGACGCCCGCCGGCCAGGCCACGCTGCGTGTGACGGTGAGCGAAGCGCCCTCGACCGCCACCTCGAACGGGGTCCGCGCCCCGTTGACGTTCAGCGTGAGGGGGATTCGCGACGCGCCCGCAGCGGGATCCTGCGCGATGTCGATCACGAGTTCCATCCGTGCGGCCCCGCCGGATTGGATCCGGCGCGCCTCGCGCAGACGAACCGACCGGTTTCCGCGCGTCGGCGCCGCCAGCGAGAGCACGCGAACGCGCACATCCTGCGGCAGCGCGGCGAGCGTCGCGGCCAGGTCGCGCCATTCCCTCGACTCCGCCCGCCAGTTCGATGCCTGGAGGTCGGAGGCGATCCAGATCTCAACCCGGCCCGGCCGGTCCCGCGCAATCAGGTCCGCCGCCGCCCGGACGAGCGACGGAATGTCCGCCGCGGTATCCGTAGGACCCGTCAGCGCAAGCCCGGGCAGCGCGGCCGCCCCGGCGATCTCCTGCGGCGCCGCGGTGGCACTGTCGAGCAGGACAAACCGGGTCGATGCGAACCGCTCGCCCGGCGCACTCGCGAGCAGAGCGAGCGCCCGTTCGCGACGGCTCTGCTGGAGACGCGGATCGGCGGCCTCCATGCTGGCCGACCGGTCCAGCGCAACGATGACCATGTCCGGCGCCCCCGCCAGCGTGGCGCCCAGCCACCCGCCGGAGATCGGCCGCGCGAGCAGCAGCAGGAACGCCGCGACGGCCAGGGTGCGGCACGCGAGGATCAGGTAATGGCGCAGGCGCGCGTTCCGCGTCGAGCTGCGCGTGGCTTGAATGAGGAACTGCATCGCGGCCCACGCGATCCGGCGGTACCGGAGGCGGTTGAGCAGGTGGATGAGGACCGGCAGCGCCGCCGCCGCCAGGCCCCAGAGCATCCACGGCTGCAGGAAGGTCACTGCGCGCCTCCCCCCGCCCCCGCGCGCAGGCGCTGGAGCATGAAGGCGGCCAGAACCTGCTCGTAGCCGATGTCCGTCGTCACGCGCTGGTAGTCGACGCCGAATTCGCGGCTGCCGCGCGAGACCGACTCGAGGTAGGCATCGAGCGCCCGGCGGTAGCCGCCGGCCGACACGGCGGGATCGGTGACCATCTGGAACGGCCCCTCGAGATCGGTGAACCGCATGGGGCGCCCGAACGAGAAGTCGATCTCCAGCCGGTCCAGCAGGTGGAACACCGCCAGGTCGTGCTTCTGAAACCGCATGTGCTGAAATCCGTCCAGCAACGGCGCCACATCCGTGAAGCAATCGGAAATCACCACGACCAGCGCGCGGCGGCGCGCCTTCTCCGCCGTGGCGTGGAGGGTCTCGACCAGCGACGTCCCGCCCTGCGGCGCCGCGTCCGCGAGGGCATCGAACACCGCCTTCAGGTGCGCGGGCGACCGGCGCGGCGGGATCTCGACGACGCCGCGGTCGTTGTACAGCACCAGCCCGACGGCGTCGCCCTGGTGCACCAGCAGGTAGGCGAGCGTCGCGGCGAGGCGGCGCGCATACTCGAATTTCGTGCCGTGTTTCGCGGCGAAGCCCATCGACGCGCTGGTGTCGAGGAGCAGGAGACAGCGGAGGTTCGTGTCCGCCTCGAACTCCTTCATGTAGAACCGGTCCGTCCGGGCATAGACGCGCCAGTCGATGTGCCGGATGTCGTCGCCCGGGACGTACTTCCGGTACTCGGCGAACTCGACGCTCGACCCGCGCGTCGCGCTGCGGTGGATGCCGGTCACGCTGCCCAGCATCGCCTCGCGCGCGTTGAGGGAGAGGCGCGACAGGCGCGCCAGCACGGCGGAGTCGAGGAACTCGCGATGGGCCTCGCCGGCCACCGGCCTAGTCCTCCCGGCTTTCCGCGATCAGCCGGCGGATGATCTCGCGGCTGTCGATGCCCTCGGACTCCGCGTGGAAGTTGGTCAGGATCCGGTGCGCGAGGACCGGCTCGGCCACCGCGTCGACGTCCTCGACCTGGACCAGATAGCTCCCGCGCAGCACCGCATTCGCCTTGGCGCCGAGGACCAGGTACTGCACCGCGCGCGGCCCCGCGCCCCACATGACCCACTTCTTCGCCCACTCGGGGGCCTCGGGGAGCGACGGACGCGAGCGGCGGACCAGCCGCACCACGTACTCGTAGACATGGTCCGGCACCGGCACGCGGCGCACGACCTGCTGGTAGGCCAGGATGTCCTCGCCGGTCAGCACGGGCGACAGCCGCACCGGCGTCCCCGTCGTCGTCTCGCGCGCAATGCGCAACTCCTCGTCCGCCCCCGGGTATCCGACATGGATCAGGAACATGAACCGGTCGAGCTGCGCCTCGGGCAGCGGGTAGGTCCCCTCCTGCTCGATCGGGTTCTGCGTGGCGAGCACGAAGAACGGCGGGGTCAGCGGGAACGCGTTCGACCCGTAGTTCACCGCATTCTCCTGCATCGCCTGCAGCAGCGCCGCCTGCGTCTTCGGCGGCGTACGGTTGATCTCGTCCGCCAGCACCACGTTCGCGAAGATCGGCCCGCGCACGAATTCGAACGCGCGGCGGCCGGGCGTGTCCGTCTCCTGCAGGATCTCGGTTCCGGTGATGTCCGACGGCATCAGGTCCGGCGTGAACTGGATACGGCTGAACTTGAGATGCAGCAGGTCGCTGAGCGTGTGCACCAGCAGCGTCTTCGCCAGCCCCGGCACGCCCATCAGCAGCGCATGCCCGCGCGCAAACACGCAGATCAGCAGCTTCCGGATCACGTCGTCCTGCCCGATGATCACCCGCGCGATCTCGCCGCGCAGGTTGTCGTACACCGCCCGGAGACGGTCGATCGCCGCCACATCCTCATCCGTCGCAGCGGCCGTTGCGGCCGGGACGACCCCGTTTTCACCGATCGGTTGGTCCGACATGCAGCACCCCTCGGGTTACGTCGTTAGGACCCGCACAGGCTCTCATCGTTCAGCCCCCGGCGCAAGCCGCGCCGGAGCCGTCCAAATCCCCACCTGACGACTGGAGGGGCGAGCTACGCGAGCCCGGACCTTGCGTTCCACGAGATCGTCCCCCCGGCCTCGCATAGCTCGGCCCTCCACTGTTTGCGGTTCGCCCCCCGTTGTAACCGCGCGCGACTTGTCGCGGCGTAGCGCAGCGAAGCCGGATGAGCCCGGTGCGCATAGTGACACAGAAGCAGGCATGCCGATGTCCCCACGCCTTCGCCTCGAAATCGGTATCGGGATCGGTATCGGTATCGAATCGTCCTGGACGACCGCGGCCGAAGCACAAGGCACAATCGACCCCGATACCCGGCTCCCATGGTCCCATGGCCTTTCGCACGACCCGCGCGACCACGATCCCACCGCCCGTTGCCAACCGCGCCGAGACCGCCGCGCATGCGCCACGCCCAGCGACCCTCACGAGGTGCAAGCCGGGAATCCACCATCATCCACGCCGTTTTGAAATCCACAACACGATGGCGATACGCAGCTTCCATATCGCCGAACCTCCAATACCTGGATATGCGACGCGTCGCATATCCTCGTAATGGCGGGCTTTTACGCCATGAGAAGCCCCAGAAACGATCGCAAACGGCCCTCCGCAGCCATCCCGGTCCCTGGAAATGCGCCGCGTCGCATATCCTCATAATAGCGGGCTTTTGCGTCACAGAGCCGCGCACGGCTCCGTACGCTGACCCGGCCGCCGCGCAGCCGTCTTCTCCCTCCCCGGCCCCGGCCCGCTCTCCTAACTCCTTGGCACCCCGCCCCAAACTTTCATCGAGAATCCGCTTGCACCCCTCCACCGCCCGGCGCACCATCGCCCAGAGGTGAGCGAACGGAGGATCTGGAACCAGTGATGGATCGTCGCAAACCCACAGAAGGCGACAGGTCGTAGAATATACGTGCGCCCTGCAGTATAAGACGCTTGCGACTAACGTATTATGGATACTACGGCGCAAGAATGCGAGAGATTGAAGCGCAGAGGGCGTGCGGATATGCAGCCAATACCAAGGGGTACGCGATGGCCGGGAGAAGAGAAAATAGATGACGCAGGGCGAACAACGCGATTGACCACATTCGGCCCTTCGGTCCAAAGTGGTCATCGCGACGTTGTGCTTGGAGGAAACATGAAGACACTCGCCATCTGTGTAGCTTTCACAGTCATAGCAGCGTCGGCTTCGGCGCAGAATGCGCTGTCCATAGAAATTCTGGAATTCGGCGTCTATTCAGGATCTCATCAGTACACCATTGCCGACGATGCCGCTCCCACATCCCAAGTGTTGATGG
>CAYXFW010000199.1:1841-5704 GCA_964464305.1 uncultured Verrucomicrobiota bacterium | reverse complement strand
GGGCGAGGAACGACTGCTTCCGGGACAACTTCTACGGGACCATGATGACGCTCAGCCATCGGCTGGGGCTCCAGTGGCACGCGGAGTCCGGCGGACCGTGGATCCGCAAGCCGGAGATTTTCGGCGAGGCCGACCAACTGGCGTTCCTCGCACGCACCGACATGCCTCAGGGCGAGTTCTGGTACACGGGTAAAGAGGACCGTAAGGGCCGGCAGATGAGCCGGCCGCAGGCGATGACGGCGCACGTCTACGGCAAGCGGCTCGCCGCAGCGGAGGCGTTCACGCACATGGTCCACCACTGGTCGCCGTACCCCGCGCTGTTGAAGCGCAGCGGGGACGAGAGCTTCATCGACGGCGTGAACCAGCTCGTCTGGCACACCTTCACCTGCTCGCCCCAGGAGTTCGGCGTGCCGGGCAGCGAGTACTTTGCGGGCACGCACATCAATCCGAAGGTCACGTGGTTCGAGCAGGCGGCGCCGTTCATGACGTATCTCGGCCGCTGCCAGCACATGCTCCGGCAGGGACTCTTCGTGGCGGACGTGTGCGCGTATGTCGGCGACGCACCGTACCAGCACTGGGGACGCTTCGCGACGAACTGGAGCGCGGGCGCGACGCTGGCGTTGCCGCCGGGGCACGGCTACGACGTGATTACGACCGAGGCGCTGCTGGAGCGCGCGTCGGCCCGGGATGGCGCACTCGTCCTGCCGGACGGGATGACCTACCGCGTGCTCGCCGTGGATCTCGACGAGGCCCAGGCTCCGCTCGCGGCGTTGCGCAAGGTGGCGGAACTGAAGAAGGCCGGGGTGCCGGTCGTGTTCGGCACGCGGCGGCCGCTGCGCACGCCGGGATTCGCGGCGGGGGACGATGAAGCGCGGCGTCTGGGCGAGGAACTCTGGGCCGGTTCGCCGACGCTGGCGCAGGCGCTGACGTCGAAGGGCCTGGCGCCTGATTTTGAGGGACCGTTCGAAGCCACGCACCGTCGCGACGGTGCAACGGACATCTACTTCGTCGCGGGCACGGGCCGGGCCGAATGCGTGTTCCGCGTGAGCGGCAGGCAGCCCGAGCTGTGGGATCCCGTCCGCGGAACGGTCGATGCGGAGACCGGCTGGCAAACCACGGGCGACGGTCGTACGCGTCTGACGCTGGATCTGCCGCAGCACGGTTCGGTGTTCGTGGTGTTCCGGCGGGAGGGAAGTCCCGGGAAGGAAGCCCGGAAGCCGGCGGTGCCCACGTCCACTCAGGTGTTAGAGGGTGCATGGGAGGTGAGTTTCCAGCTCGGGCGCGGCGCTCCGGAGAAGGCGGTGTTCGAAACGCTGACGGATTGGACGCTTCACGCGGACAGCGGCATCAAGTACTTCTCGGGCACGGCGACCTACCGCAAGACCTTCGAGGTCACGGCGGAGCAGGCGGCTCGCAAGGCGGTCCTGCAGTTGGGCTCGGTGGCCGCGCTTGCCCGCGTGCGGCTGAACGGGAAGGACCTTGGGATCGTGTGGACCGCGCCGTGGCAGGCGGAGCTGACGGGCACTCTCCGGGCGGGCCGGAACGAGCTGGAGATCGAGGTTACGAACCCCTGGGCGAACCGGCTCATCGGCGATGCCGGGCTGCCTCCCGAGCAGCGCATCACCATGAGCAACCTGCAATACGAGAAGGGCCCGCGCACGATCAAGGCGTACCAGGGCTATGCGTCCGAGGATGCGCTGCAACCCTCCGGCCTCGTCGGACCGGTGAAGGTGGAACTGTTCTGAAACGCGACAGGGTGACCGCATGAGAGTCAAGTGGATTGCGTCGGCGTTCGTCGCGGTGGCGGCGCTGATGGCGGCGTTTGCGATGGAGGCGGCCGGCTGGCTCGAACGGCCCGAGTACGTCGCGTGGAGCTGGCGCGTCCGCGCCGGTGCGCGGCCCTCGCCCGCGACCGACCGGATCCGCGTCATTCTGATCGACCAGCCCAGCCTCGACTGGGCCCGCCGCGAGAACAAGCTGCCGTGGCCGTGGCCCCGCGAGGTGTACGGCCCGATTCTCGATTTCTGCAACCGGGCGGGCGCGCGCAGCGTGGCGTTCGACATGATCTTCACGGAGCCGTCGTTTGCCGGCGTGGCGGACGACGAGGCCCTGGGCGCCGCGGTGGCGCGAACGGAGGCGCTGGCGGCAGGCATCTTCGCCAGCGAGGCGGGGGACGAGGCGTCCACCGCGTGGCCCGCCGGCGTGCCGCGACCGTGGCAGTCGTTCGCCGGGCTGGCGGAATGGCTGCTGGCCGGTGGCGGGGGCGATACGGGTGTCGTTGCGCACAGCGCCTCGTTCCCGATTCCGGAGGTGGCGACGAACGCGCTGGTCCTCGGCAATGTGCGGGATGTGCCGGATGCGGACGGCGTTTTCCGCAGCGTCTCGCTGTTCCGTGTCTTCGACCGCGAGGCCGTGCCGTCGCTGGGCATCGCCGCGTGGCTGGCCTCGGCCCGGATCCGCGAGGAGCCGGCCGGCCTTGCGGTGAAGGGGGCGACGCTGACCGCCGGCGGGCGCGATGTACCCATCGACGGAGCCGGCCGGGCAATCCTCCGGTTCCGCGGGCCTTCGGGGACTCACAAGGCCTACGGCGCGTCGGGCATCATCCAGTCCGAGCTGCGCCTGGCCGAGGGCGCGACGAATCCGGTCGTGGATCCGGCAGACTTTTGCGACAAGTACGTCTTTATCGGGGCCAGTGCGCCGGGGCTGATGGACCTGCGGCCCACGCCGATCAGCCGCGTGTATCCGGGCGTCGAGATCCACGCGACGGCGCTCGACAACCTGCTCGCCGGCGACTTCATCCGCGCGTTCCCGATCGCGGCTTCGGTCGCGGCGGCGGCGGTCTTCTCGCTGCTCCTGGCGCTCTCCGCCGTGTTCGGCCGGAAGGCGTGGCATCTCGGCGTCGCCCTCGCCGCCGCCTTCCTGCTGCCGCTGGCGGCGGGTTTCGCGCTGTATGAGGCGGGCTGGTGGTTCCCGGTCGTGCCGCAGACGTTCGCGGCGGCGTTGGCCGTCGCCGGAGGCGCGCTGTACAACTACTCGACCGAGGGACGGCAGAAGGCCTTCATCAAGCAGGCGTTCCGGCAGTATCTCGGTCCCGCGGTGATCGACCAGATTCTCGAGGACCCCTCCCGCCTGCGTCTCGGCGGCGAACGCCGGGATCTCACGATCTTCTTCTCGGACATCGAGAAGTTCTCGTCGTTCTCGGAGAAACTCGACCCCACCGAGCTGACGGCGTTGCTGAACGAGTACCTGACGGAAATGGGGCAGGTGATTCTTGGCGAAGGTGGGTATGTCGACAAGTACATCGGCGATGCGATCGTCGCCTTCTGGAATGCGCCGGTCGGCCAGGAGGACCATGCGCGGCGGGCGATCCGCACGGGGTTGAACTGCCAGCGACGCCTGGCGGCGCGGCGCGCGGAATGGCAGGAGAGGTTCGGCGCGACGGTGAAGATGCGCGTCGGTCTGAACACCGGTGCGGTGGTCGTTGGCAACATGGGGTCCGACGAGCGGTTCAACTACACGATCCTTGGCGACGCCGCCAACCTCGCCTCGCGCCTCGAGGGCGCCAACAAGGCCTTCGGTTCCTACTTCATGGCCGCCGACGCGACGCGCCAGGCCGCCGGGGATGGGTTTGTCTGGCGGAGGCTGGGCCGCCTGCTCGTCGTCGGCCGGCACACGCCGGTGGCTGTCTTCGAGCCGCTCGGCCCGGCCGACACGCCCTCGCCGCCGTGGCTCGCCGCCTACCACGCCGCCCTCGACGCGTTCGAAGCCGGCCGCTTCGAGGAGGCCGGGGCGGCGTTCCGCGCCATCCCCGACGACGCCGTCGCGGCGCGGCCCGCAGGAGTAGCGCTCGGGATCGAGGCCGA
>CAYXFW010000199.1:0-1831 GCA_964464305.1 uncultured Verrucomicrobiota bacterium | reverse complement strand
GACATCGTCGTTCTCGGACTTCGAGATCGCCGAGCCGATCGCTGCGCCCGCCTCCTCGCCTCGCCGCCCGAGGCATGGGACGGGGTGATCGAGCTGACAGAGAAATAGGGGGCCTCGGTTTCAAATTCCGGGCTCCAGACCGGTGCGCCGTGCCAGTTGGCATCTTCGAAAAAGACCGGATTTTTCTCTTGAAGTGACTTGCCAGAGCGATAGACTCGCCGTCATGCGTTGGGGTGATCGATTCGGGAGGCGGCTATGACGAAGATTGCCACGTTGGGACTGATTGTGGCGGTGATGCTTGCCGCGGTGGGCGTGCAGGCGCAGACGACCAACGCGTGGACGCTTCCCGGAAGCGGCACTTGGAACACCGACGGCAACTGGGATCCCGCCACCTTCCCGAACAGCGACACGTCCGTCGCCATCTTCACCAACGACTACGCCGCCAACTTCATCGCCACGCTGACGAGCGATGTCACGCTCAACCAGCTCATCTACAACGATTCAGGGGCGGGGAGCGACGGGCAGCGTCTGGAGATCACCGGCCGCGCCATCACCTTCGCGGGCGATGCGCCGGTGCTCTCCGATCACAACAACAACACCGGCTTCCTGTGGATCCACTCCACGACCCGGGTCAGCAATGTCCAGTTGACCGTGACGAACACGGCGGGGATCCAGATCGAGATGCGGGGGCCGCTCGAGGGGAACGGCACGGTGCTGATTACCAAGGGAAGGCTGGAGTTGTGGGCGATGAACAGCAACTTCACCGGCCGGATCGTGGTGACGAACGACGCCGCTCTGGACGGTCGCGGCGCGTATCCCAACACCCAGTGGTCGTTCGGCGACACGAACGAGGCCACCTGCGTCTACGGGACCGGGTATGTGCGGAACATGCGTGACAGCACGAACGGAACCAACTCGGAGCCCATGGAGGTGTACGGCGTCAACAGCGACGGCACGATACGCTTCTTCAACTGCGCCAACGCCCGCTACGACGGCGTCGTGACGCTTCACACGAACGGCGTCCTGAACATTTCCCAGTACGAAAACGCGGCATCGGCAAGCCAGATCCGCATGGATGTGATGTATGCCGGCACGCTTCAGGACGACGGCAACAACCGGAACATCCATTTCGTCGAGCAGTCGTCCGCCTCGTCCTCGGGGCTGATCACGCGCGCGAGCCAGCTTGTCTTCAGCGGCACCGGAACCTACGGCGGATACACCCACATCAGCAACACCCGGGACTACGATGCGACAGGTTCGTTCGACATGTACCTGACGCTGACCAATGGTAACGACCGGCTTCCGGTCGGGACAAAGATGTTTCTGGGCGGCCAGACGAACGATGGGGGGGCGACGATCGGCCGGGTGGGCGCCAGCGGGATCCTGATCCTGGCCGGAGCGAACCAGGAGTTTGCGGGATTGTACAAGCTGGGAACCGGAGTCCTGGGCCGGGTGGTCGGAGGCGTATCGACGGACAGCATCCTGACGCTCAATATCGCCGGCGGCACAACGAACCGGTACACGGGCTTCCTCGGCTACGACAACCCGATCACGGGGATCGCCGCGATGACCAATGCCGGCGGCACGTACTTCAAGACGAACGCGCTGGCCTATCAGAACAACCTGGGGCTCGTGAAGAAGGGCGATGGCTTGCTGCAGCTCTCCGCTGTGTCGAACACGTTCGCCGGCACGACGACGGTCGAGGCGGGCACGCTGCTGATCGATGGCAACCACCCCGGCGGCGGCGCGATGACGGTCCAGACCGGCGCGAAACTTGTCATGAACGGGGACTGGCGCAACGGCGGGCTGATCACGGTCGCCAACGGCGGCA
>CAYXFW010000198.1:0-5712 GCA_964464305.1 uncultured Verrucomicrobiota bacterium | reverse complement strand
CACGCGGGAAGGCGTCCCCCGCCGGACGTGAACGTCTCCGATGCATTCGCCGCCCTTCGAAAATGGAACGAGCACCCGAACACGGTGATGCCCACCATGTAGGCCGCGAAGACCAGCAGGTCGGTCAACGGCAGTTGCATCGGCGCCCCCGGGGTTGGGTGCGCTGCCGCGACGCCGCGCCCGTGCGGAACGCGCGACAGGAGATCTCCGGCATCGTCGACATGCCCGGCAGTATAGAGAGGTGCGCCTCTCACTCAAGCAAGGGCCAGTCTTTGGGCATACGCCCTTCGCCCTCTGTCGTCGGGATCGCTACCTTCGGCGTTCGGAATTCGCTATTCGATATTCTGCGGTTCGCCTCCCGGGCAACCTGTCGCCGCCGGTGAACCGCAGAACCGCAGAATATCCAACCGCAGAATGTCGAAGGACGGTCCGCCGTTCGTTGTAGCCGGCCAGACAAGCGCTCCCGGCGCGGGTGGCGCGCGGGCTGGGGGATGGTGTGGCGCGGTCGAAGGGGAGGCGCTATTCTCGACGGCCATGAACATCAGGGTGCTGGGGTTTCTGCTGGTTCCGTTCGTCGCCACCGGCGCGGAAATGAAGCTTGCGGGGAACATCGTCGGAAACCCGTCGTTCGAGGAGGACCGGGACCGGGATGGTCTGCCGGACGGCTGGCAGTCGTTCGCCTACGAGTCGCCCTCGAAACTCGGCTGGGACGAGTCCGTCGGGCGCACAGGGACCCGCAGTCTCCGGATCGCGGACTCGGCGCGGCCGGGCGACGAGAAGGACTGGAAGCGATGTTGCGGGCGCTGGGTGGGGGCCCGCCGCCCCGTCGTGCCCGGAACCGAGTACACACTCGAGGTCTGGGTGCGCACGAAGGACGTGACCGGCCGGGCCAGCGCCCATATCGCCTGGCAGAAGGGCGGATCCTGGCTCGGGGAGAACGCCACCGCGGGGCTCTCGGGAAGCGGCGACTGGCGCCGGCTCGCCGTCACCGCCCAGGCCCCGGCCCAGGCCGACTGCCTGGTCGTGTCGATGAACCTCGCCCGCAGCCGCGGTACCGCGTGGTTCGACGATGTCACGGTCTCCGGCCGGAGCGACGAACTGCCGCGCATCGAGTACGCCTTCCGCGAGACGAAGGACTGGTTCCCCTTCACGTTCCCCCTCGACGACACGAATCTCGACGGCATCGACCTCTCCGGATATCTCGACGCGCCGGCCGGGAAGCATGGGTTCATGGCCGCGCGGCCCGACGGGCATTTCCAGTTTTCGAACGGGAGGCGCGCGCGGTTTTTCGGAACCAACGTCGGCGGCCGCGACGCCTTCCCGGACAAGGACCGGGCGCCCATCCTCGCCGCCCGGCTGGCCAAGTACGGCATCAACATGCTCCGTCTGCATTCCCTCGACGGTCGCTCGAATCCGCTGATCGACGGCAGCAAGGGAACGAGCCGGGAATTCGACCCGGCCGCGTTGGACCGGCTGGACTTCTTCATCGCCGAGTTGAAGAAGCGCGGCATCTATGTCTACCTCGACCTTCTCGACTACCGCTGGTTCCGCACCGCCGACGGCGTGGCGCACGGCGACGAATTCGACCACAACTGGAAGGGCTCCATGAAGGGCGCCTCGATCTTCGACGAGCGCATGATCGAGCTGCAGAAGGACTACGCCACGCGGTTGCTGACTCATCGCAACCCGTACACGGGCCTCCGCTACGCCGACGATGCCGCCATCGCCGTGATCGAGACGACCAACGAGAACTCAATCTTCTACTTCTTCAGGAATGCCGATCTCTCGCTGCCGTACTATCGCGACGAGCTGTCGCGGCGTTGGAACGCATGGCTCCGGTCCCGCCACGCGGATCGCGCCGCGCTCGCGAAGGCATGGACCGATACCGCCGGCGCATGCGCCCTCGGCGCCGGCGAGGATCCGGCGAAGGACACGGTCGCCTTCCCCTTCGGCAGCGTCCGCCGGCTGACCGAGGTCCTCGAGGGCCGCCGGTCCGACCCCCTTTTGGCCGCGATCCGGGTGGGCGACGTCCTCCGGTTCCTGTGCGAGGTTCAGACGCGATACTATGCGGAGATGCGCGCGCACCTGAAGAAGCTCGGGGTTCGCGCGCCCATCGCCGGCACGAACCAGACCTTCTTCAACGCCGACACGGCGGTCGACGCGGCCGGCAACGACTTCATGTCGCGCAACCAGTATTGGCGGCATCCGGACGTGAAGGCCCTCCCGTTCCCGCGCTTCTCCAACGATCCCCTGTTGCGCGTGAACCTGCGGAAGGAGCGCAACCCGCTGTCCGTGATCGCCTCCACCTCCGTCGCGGGCAAGCCGCAGGCGGTCGCGGAATTCAATTTCCCCTGGCCGAACGAATTCCGCGCCGAGGGATGGCTGATGTCCACCGCCTACGCCTGCCTCCAGGACTGGGACATCTTCCTGTTCTTCGTCTATTCGCCGGACGAGACGACGCTCGCCACGTTCGGCGGGCAGTCCGATCCCGCCCGCTGGGGCGAGGTCCCGGCCGCCGCGGCGCTGTACCACCGGCAGGATGTCGCGCGCGGCCGCAACGAGGTGCACGTCCTCTGCCCGCCCGAAGCGCTCTACGCCCCGCGCCCGGACACGACCGATGCGCGCACGAGCGAGTTCAACTTCCTGCCGTTCATCTCGAAGGTCCGCACGGCGTTTCCGGACGGGGCGTACACCGGCGGGGCCGATGTGGCGCTCGCGTGCGGTCCGGCCAGGAACGCCCGCGTGGCGGGCGAGGCGAAGGTCATCCGGCTCGACGGCGAGGGCTGGCGCGACTGGCTGATGCCGCAGTTCGTCGAGGCGGCCCGCGCGCTGAAGCTTCCCGGCTACGACCGTGTTGCGACCGGCGGGGACCGGTTCGACAGCGACACCGGCGAACTGGCCCTCGACCACGGCAAGGGCCTCTTCACCGTCCGAACCCCGCGCAGCCGGGCCGCGGTCGGTTTCCTCGGGGAGGCGGGCCCCGTCGATCTCGACGGCCTGCGCGTCGAATGCGCGACCGACTTCGCGGCTGTCTCCGCCACCTCGCTCGACGGCGAGCCGATCGGACGGTCACGCCGCGTGCTGCTGACCGCCGTCGGCCGGGCCGAGAACAGCCATCAGGCGTATTGGCCGCCGACGGCGGAACAGTTGGCCCGCAACCGCTCGTCCTGGATGCTGCCCACGGCGGGCCGCCTCCCCGTCATCGTCGAGCCCGTCCGCGCGGTCGTCACGCTGCCGATGCCCGGGCCCGCCGTCGTTCGCTCCCTCGATCCGTCCGGGAAGCGTGTCGCGCGCATCGCCTCCACGTCCGCCGGCGGCCTGCTTCGCATCGACCTTGCCGCGGCCCGCAGCATCTGGTGCGAAGTCGTCGTCGAATAACGGGCCCCGTCCAAGGGTTCGGTGTGGGGACAGAGATCCGGTTGCGCGGCCGCTCCGCGGGCGCGCTCCGGGGGGCCGGCATCATCCGGCCACAGCAGACGGCGGAGCGTCCTTCGACGTTCTGCGGTTGAGTATTCTGCGGTTCTGCGGTTCGCCGTGGCGGCGACGGATCGCCCGGGATACCCCGGATGAAACCTCAAGGTCGAGGTGGACGGGATTGCCTCCCTGTCCCTCGGTTCTGGTGACGCAACTACTCAGACAGCCGGAGGAGCAACCACGGATTACACCGATACCACGGATGGGCAGACGAGCAGGACATCCGTGCGATCCGTGAAATCTGTGGTTTCCCGGGTTATTTCGCAGTCACCTCGCCGTGAGGCTTTGCGTTTGACTCATCCGCCCCGGCCGGGCAGTGTTTCTACCGCTTGGCGCGTGCGGCCGCGGCGCCGAAGATCGCGGAGGACGGGATGAAAATCCTACAACTGAAGGGACGCGACGCTGCGGAGGCGGCATCCGGGGAGAGCAAACCTACAACTTATAGATGCGCCCCCTTTTTCTGCCAGGATGTTCATCGCTGCCTTTGTGACGGAGACGTTCCGAGAGAGCCAAACCGCTACTGAATTGGAGCAACGCAGATGAGTAGGTTGGCGCGGCTAGATGCATACACGGCGATCCTTGTTGTTCTGGTCGCTTTCTCGACGGGGTGCCGGTTCACGGCGCCCCGCGATGCTGACGGGAATGATCCGGTGGATGTGGCGCGCCAGTTTGTTGAGTATGCGAGAGCCCATGATCTCGCTGGGGCTGCATCCTGCTGGAGGGATGGCGATATAGTGAATATCGAAGTGAATAATCACGAGAGCTTCGCTCGGTTCTGCGCGTACTTTCAGGGGGAATCCTATACCCTTCGCTACGAGGGGGCAGACAAAGGAGCCTACTGGGTGCGTTTCTTCGGTAACGACGGCGGGAAGACTCGGGCGCGACTCTTGTTCCTGGATCCTCCGAGCAAGAGCAAAGACGACCGATGGAAGTTGCGGGAGAGTCTTTGGATAAAGGCGGGGAGAGGCGCAGAGGGAGAGGGAAAGGGGTCGCCTATCAAAGGCTAGCGGTCAATAGACATGTTTCGAACCCCGGCCTCCGTAGCGGAGGCTGTTTGCTCTTTGCCGCAGTCCAGAGCCGTGCCGCCGCCGATCCGCCGTGCTACCTGTTACCGGCCGAATTGGCGTCGTGGATTCGACCGATCTGGGGTCGTGGCGTTTTGACCTCTGGGGCCGACCTCCCGTTGGGTTTTTCGTCTGATCCTCCTTCGCATGAAGCTTCGGAGGACGAGATCGCCGCGTATACATCGTAGGGCTGCGAAGGGGGCGGGCTTATCGCGAAGCGGCGTTCCGGGCCTGTCCAGCCGTAGCCGCCTTCACCCGGCGCGGAGGCGGGTAGGAAGAACCACTGATGGACACGGATCGGCACTGATGGTGGCAGGAGACGGACGGGGCAGGTGGTTCACTGTTCACGGTTGTCCAGACTTTCAGCGAGGTTTGGAGACGGAGCGAACAGCAGAATATCGAAACCGAATGTCGAATTTCGAAGGGAAGAGGAGAGGGGGCATGGGAGGAGGCTGATGGCTGTAGGCTGACCTCCGACCTGGACCTCTGACCTCCGGTCCCTCCGAGTATCCGCGACGCAGCCGGCGCCCCTCGACCCCCGCCCCTCGACCCTGACATGGTCCGGGGGCCTTCTTGCATTGCCCGGGGCGGGTGGGGGACATAGACTGGATGCGGTATCCGAGCGCGCGTAGATGGGCGGGGGGCTGACCATGCACAGGATGGAGTGGAATTCGATCCGGGCCGCGATGGCGGCGGGGATGATGGCGACCGTTGCCGCGCAGGCGGCGGAGGCGCCGGACTGGGAAAACGAGCTCGTGTTCGGCCGGAACAAGGAGGCGCCCCACGCGACGCTGCTGCCGTTCGCGGACGATGCGCAGGCGGCGGCGGGGCGGTGGGAGGGCTCGCCGTATTTCCGGTCGCTCAACGGGCCGTGGAAGTTCCACTGGGTCGACCATCCGGACAAGCGGCCGTTGGATTTCTGGAAGCCGGACTTCGACGCCGGCGCATGGAAGACGATCCCGGTGCCCTCGAACTGGGAGATGGAGGGCTACGGGACCCCGATCTACGTCAACATCACCTACCCGCACGTGAAGGCGCCGCCGTACGTCATGAAGGATCCGCCCGCGGACTTCACGGCCTTCAAGGAGCGCAACCCGGTCGGTTCCTACCGCCGCGAGTTCGTGGTGCCGGAGGGATGGGCACCAGGGCAGCCGGGTGAGGTAGCGCGCCGTGT
>CAYXFW010000197.1:0-5721 GCA_964464305.1 uncultured Verrucomicrobiota bacterium | reverse complement strand
AGTACATCTCCCTTCCCGCGGGTTTGGTGCGCATGAACATGGCCCGCTTCCTCTTCTACACGGGCCTTGGCGCGGGCATCTGGGTCACCATTCTCGCCTGGATCGGCTACGTGGCGGGGCAGAACCAGGAGCTCATCCACCGCTACTCGCGCGAGGCAACGATCGCCGCCCTCGCGGGTTGCGCGGCGCTCATCGCCGTCTACGTGTGGATCCACCGGCGGCGCAAGGGACAGGGGTGAAGCGCGCACCAGACTCTGATGTGTTGGAGGGCGCCGCTCCGCCGTGCCCTGCGAAGCGTTCTCGCGAAGCAGGGTCGGCGCCAATGCGTTGCATGCGATCGGTTCTGGGGCACGACGGAGCGTGCCCCTCCATGGGCAATGGCTATGGATCGTTCGGTCGCGGGGCACGACTCCACGACATCAGAGAGGAGGTTTCAGGTGTCAGGTTTCAGGGGTCAGCAGAGCACGCGGCGGGGTTCGGGGTTCCGAACTCAAGGTTCACGGTTGGCCAGACTGACCGCTTTCAGGTTTCAGATTTCATCCCTCATCCTTCATCTCTCGCCCCTGATCCGTCACCCTCAAACTTGGAACTTGAAACTTGGAACTTGAAACTTCCGCTCCCGGCCTGACCGTCGTCGGCGGCGGACTGGCCGGCTCCGAGGCCGCATGGCAGGCCGCGGAGCGTGGGCTGCGCGTGCGGCTGGTCGAAATGCGGCCGGTCCGCGCCACCGGGGCGCACCGGACGGACCGTCTGGCCGAGCTCGTCTGTTCCAACTCCCTCGGGTCCGCACTGCCCGACCGCGCGCCGGGCATCCTGATGGCCGAGATGCGGCGGATGGACTCCTTGCTGCTCCGGTGCGCGACCGACTGCGCGGTCGCCGCCGGCGGGGCGCTGGCGGTCGACCGCGAACGGTTTGCCGCGGCCGTGACGGCGGCCGTGCAGGGCCATCCGCGGATCGAGCTCGTCCGCGAGGAGGCGGTCCGCATCCCCGACGGCCCCGTCGTGCTGGCCTCCGGGCCGCTGACCTCGCCCGCGCTGGCCGCGGCGCTGGCGGAGCTGACCGGCGAGAGCCACCTCTTCTTTTTCGACGCGATCGCGCCGGTGGTCGAGGGCGACTCGATCGATCGCACCGTCGCCTTCCAGGCCTCGCGCTACGACCGGGGCACGACGGAGGAGGGCGACTACATCAACTGTCCGTTCACGCGCGACGAGTACGAGGCGTTCGTCGACGCCCTCCTCGCCGCCGAACGGATTCCGCTGAAAGGCTTCGAGGCGGAAATCGACGGCGGTGTCCGCGCGGGCGGGGGGGCCTTCTTCGAGGGCTGCCTGCCGATCGAAGTGCTCGCGTCGCGCGGGCGGGACGCCCTCGCGTTCGGCCCGATGCGCCCCGTCGGCCTCCGCGACCCGCGCACCGGTCATCGGCCCCACGCCGTGCTGCAACTGCGCCGCGAGGATGCGGCCGGCGCGCGCTACAATCTGGTCGGATTCCAGACCAACCTCCGCCACGCTGAGCAGGACCGCGTCTTTCGCCTGATCCCCGGCCTCGGCCGCGCCGTGTTCGCACGCCACGGCGAGATGCACCGCAACACGTTCGTCCATGCGCCGCGGGTGCTCCATCCGACGCTACAGACGCGGGTACGGCCGGACCTGCTGCTCGCGGGCCAGCTCGCGGGCATTGAAGGCTACCTCGGGAACATCGCCACCGGCCTCGTCGCCGGGCTCAACGCCGCGAGCCTCGTGCAGGGCGCCGTCCCGCGAACCTGGCCGCCGGAGACCATGACCGGCGCACTGCTGCAGGCGATCGCGAACGGCGATCCGGCGCACTTCCAGCCGGTGAAAGCCAACCTCGGCATCCTGCCTCCGCTCGATGCGCCGCCGCGGGGCAAGCGCGAGCGCGCCGCCGCCTATGCCGCGCGCTCGGCCGCCAGTCTCGATGCTTGCCTCGGCGACGCGTCCGCCGTATCACGGGGGCATGAATGACGCGCGACGGATTGCGGTAATCCTGATGCTGGCGGTGTCCGGGGCGGGGGCGGCGACGTTCCCGGGCACGCAGACGAACTGGTTCGGCTGGCCGCGGTGGGACTTCCAGCACGACGGACGGGCCTGCATCGTCGTCGCCCCGACGAACGAAGCCCCCGGCCGGCCGTGGATCTGGCGCGCGCGATTCTGGGGCCACGAACCGCAGACGGACCTTGCCCTCCTCGGCCTGGGCTACCACGTCGCGTACATGGACGTCGCCGAGATGTTCGGTTCCCCCCGCGCGGTCGCGCATTGGAACCGCTTTCACGATCTTCTCGTGAAGGAGCACGGGTTGGCGCCCAAGGCGGCACTCGAGGGCATGAGCCGCGGCGGGCTGTACATCTACAACTGGGCCGCCGCGAATCCCGACAAGGTGACGTGCATCTACGCCGATGCCCCGGTGCTGGACGTTCGGAGTTGGCCGGGCGGCAAGGGGCGCGGCCCGGGCCACGCCGCGACGTGGGCGCAGTGCCTGAAGGAGTTCGGGCTGACCGAGGAGACCGCGCCCGCCTTCCGCGGGAATCCGCTCGACCGCATCGAGCCGCTGGCGAAGGCCGGAATCCCGCTTCTGCACGTCTGCGGCGAAGCGGATACAGTTGTGCCCATCGAGGAGAACACGCGCATTCTCGAGAAGCGCTACCGCGAACTGGGCGGACGGATCGCCGTCATCGCCAAGCCGAACTGCGGGCACCATCCGCACAGTCTCAAAGACCCGACGCGGATCGTGAACTTCGTCCTCGAGAACACGCCGGGCATGGCCGGTCTGCGGAAGCCCGATCCGCCCGTGCCGTACGGGGAGGACTACTTCCTGCTGCGCGGCGGCCTCCGTGCCTTCTCCAGCGGTCCGGCGCGCGTCGCATTCCTCGGCGGTTCCATCACGTACAATCCCGGCTGGCAGAACCTGGTGTCGGAGTGGCTGCGAAACGGCTTTCCGCGGACGCAGTTCGAGTTCGTCAACGCCGGTATCGCGTCGCTCGGCTCGACCCCTCATGCGTTCCGGCTCGTTCGGGATGTCCTCGCGCGCGGCCGGGTCGATCTTCTCTTCGTCGAGGCGGCGGTCAACGACGAGACCAACGGGATGACACCGGAGGAGGCCCTGCGCGGGATGGAGGGGATCGTGCGCCACGCGCTCGCGGAGCAGCCGCACATGCAGATCGTCATGCTCCACTTTGCCGATCCCGACAAGACCGCCGCCTACGGCGCCGGGAAGGTTCCGCCGGTCATCGTCCAGCACGAGCGGGTGGCGGACCACTATGGAGTGCCCTCCATCAACCTCGCACACGAGGTCTTCGAGCGGATGCACGCGGGGGAGTTCTCGTGGGAGAAGGATTTCAAGAATCTCCATCCGTCGCCGTTCGGGCAGAAGCTCTACGCCGCGTCCGTCGAGCGGCTCTTCGGCGCCTCCCGTTTCGCAGCAAAGGGCCGGAACCCGGCGCTTCCCGCTCCGCTGGACGCTCACAGCTACAGCGGGGGGCGGCTCGTCGCGCCCGACGCCGTCGCGACGTCCAAGGGTTGGACGCTCGATCCGGCATGGGTTCCAAGGGATGGAAAACCGACGCGCGAAGGGTTCGTCCGCGTGCCGATGCAGGTGGCGGAGCAGCCGGGTGCGGAACTGGAGTTCCACATTCAGGGGCGCGGGGTCGGGCTCTTCGTGGTCTCCGGCCCCGACGCGGGCATCGTCGAGTGGTCGGTCGATGGCGCCGCTCCGCAGACCCGTGACCTCGTCACGCAGTGGAGTCCGCAGCTCCATCTCCCGTGGACCGTGATGCTGGCCCCCGACCTGACCTCCGGTCCGCACGTGCTGAAGTTGCGGACGCTGGCCGGGCCGGCCGGGCGCTCCACGTCCGCCGCCTGCCGGATCGTCCACCTTCTGGTCAACGAGTAGCCTCTCGCTGGCAGTATGTAACACATTGAAGGTACGTCATTTAGTACCATGTTAGATTTCTCCGTTTTCTTCGTTCTTTTATGTTGCTCCACGCGCGGCAGAAAGGTAGATTGTCCACAAGTCGATCAAAAAGCCGGAGGGCTGTTGCATGAAGTCGAATAAAATCGCGGTGCGTGGCGGACGGAAGAGTGGGAGCGGAGCCACACTTTTTATGGCATGCGCCGCAACGGCGATGATCGTATCGGGCGCGACGGCGCAGACGACGGGGACATGGAACAACGCCCTCCTGGGCGACCATTGGACCAACACCGCCTTCTGGACGGAGGGCGCGTACCCGAACGGAATCGACGCGACGGCGATCTTCGTACAGGACTTCACCAACAATCGCACGGTATCGCTGAAGATCACAAACAGCGTGCCGTTGACGCTGAACGCGCTTGTGTTCTCCGACACTGGAACCCCTCAGGACACTGACGCGCAGATCGATTTCTACAGGACACACGCCACCAATACGTTGACGTTCGACGGCCCCGACGCCTACATCGCAAACAGCAACGCCTATCACTCGTGGATTACGTTCGCCAATGTCGGCGGCCCCACGGTCGTGATCAGCAACGGTGGGCTGCGGGTGTACAGCAACGGCGGCGTGCGTTTCGGCATCATCGAAGGCTATGGCGATCTCAGCGTCGTCGGCACGAATGCTGCGGGGCTCGGGGTCTCGGCGGTTGCGCACTTCGTCGGCGCTTCGCCGAATTACCACGGCACGATCATCGCCACCAACGGCGGCAATCCCTCGGTCTGGGGGACGCTCCCGTACGCGTTCGGCAGCACCAACGCGCCGACGATCGTCTACGACCGCTCGTGGGTTCATTTCGCGGACCGGCGGTACACTACCGTGGACAATACGCTGAACGAGACGTTCATCATTCGCGGCGTGCGGGACCAGGGCTCGTTCTCGATGAACTGGTGCTCCAACATGTACATCAACGGCACGATCCGGCTCGAGACAAATGGAGTGTTCCGTACCGGGCAGGAAAAGAAGATCTACGACTTCCTCTTCACCAACTTCATCAGCGGCAAGGTCGAGGACGATGGCGGCAGCCGGAACTTCCATCTCTTGAGCATTCCGGGCGGCGGCGATACCACGATCACCAACGGCAAACTGAGGCTCTCTCCGATCATCCTGACGGGTGCGGCGACGTACGGCGGCTATACCCACCTCAGCGGCGCGGTGCCGGACATTTACGGGAATAACGATATGTATCTCATCGTGCAGGGGAGCGACAACCGCCTGCCCATCGGAACCACGCTGTTGCTCGGGGGCGTGACGAACGACGCCGGGGTCAACATCGGAAATGCCGCCGCGAGTGGGATTCTGATCGTTTCCGCCGTGACGCAGGAGCTGGCTGGAATCAAGGTTCTCGGCAGCGGCACGCAGAATCGCGTCATTGGCGGCTCGCCGACCTTCGGAACCCTGGCGCTGAACATTGCGAGCGGGACGAATCTCTACGCCGGACGTCTCGGCGACGACCGGGCGTATGTCAGCACGATTCGGAACACCAACACGGTGGCCGAGTTCTTCACGATCACGAACACGCTTCCGTACCAGAACAACCTGAACCTGGTGAAGAAGGGCGCGGGCATGCTCGAGTTGACCGCGGTATCGAACACCTACGCGGGCACGACGACGGTCGAGGCCGGCACGTTGCGGGTCAGCGGGAACAACCCCAATCCCGGCGCCATCACCGTGCAGACGAGCGGTACGCTGATCATGAACGGGGACTGGCGCGCCAGCGGATTGATCACGGTCGACAACG
>CAYXFW010000196.1:0-5732 GCA_964464305.1 uncultured Verrucomicrobiota bacterium | reverse complement strand
GTGAAGCGTGAGGAAACAGTTGTTCGCGTCGAACCGGCCCCCCAGCAGCGCACGGACCTCAAGATCCCCGCACATCGTGTCGAGCCGGTCCATGTGCGCCGACGTCTCCACGAGCGCCGCCTGCCGCGCGGCATCGCCATCCTCCGCCTCGGCAAGCTCCATGTAGACCCGGATGTCGCCCAGGGTGCGCTCGGCCTCGGCCCACGGGTCCAGAATCGCCCGCAGGGCGTTCGTCTGGGCGATTACATCCTTCGCCCGGTTGTGGCTGGTCCAGAAATCCGGCGCGGAGGCCTGCCGCTGCAAGTCTTCAAGCTTCGCGTTGCGTCCCGCCAAGTCAAAGATATTCCCGCATGTCGTCCATGCGGGCCGAAAGCTTCGCCAACCTCTGTTTGACTTCGTCCACGAGCAATGCCATCGCCACACCCTCCGCCGACCATGCCGACTGTGAAGTGCCGAAGTATACCGCCCGCAGGCCCAAAAAGAAAACGATCACGCCTGCGCGTCAGCAATTCTCATTCTTGGGGGGGCTAGCAGCCCCTTGCTTTCCCCGTGGCTTACGCAACGGTGACACCCCCTGCCCAAGCCCCGTCGACGGCCCGACTGTCCATCCTGTTCCTGGTCCGCCCCTTACTCGTACTCTCCTCCCGATCGGCTTCCTGGTCCGCCTCTTACTCTTACTCGTACTCTTACTCTCCTCCCGATCGGCGCTCGGACAGAGGGTGGAGAGAGTAAGAGTAGGAGTAAGAGTAAGAGCAAGACGGGCACACCGTGAAAACCGATCCCGCTACCGATCCCGATCGTGGGGCAACCCCATAATTATGATCGCGACCTTCGCGCCCCTTCGCGTCGAGACCGGGCTCGGGTCGCCCTCAAAGCTTCCGCGGCGGGCGCACGCCGGGGCCGGGCTTGCCGCCGTCGCCCAAGTCGGCGCGGGCCTCCGCGGCGACCGCCTGGAGGCGGGCGACCACGTCTGCATGTTGCAACGCCACGTCGGTGGACTCGCCGATGTCCGCATCGAGATCGTACAGCGCCAGCCCCACCTTTCGGTTGACCGTCGGGCCCGGAACGCCATCGCGACCCGGCGTGCAGCCCTCGTAGCTCCGTGTCGTGTGCGGAAGCTGCAGCTTCCATTTCCCCTCGCGCACCGCGCACAGCGTCTGACCGTAGTAGTACCAGTAGCGCTCGCGCGGGTTCGCCGACGCATCGCCGCGCATCAGCGGGAAAATGTCGACGCCGTCGATCTTCCGCTCCGGCAGCGTGGCGCCCGCAAGCCCCGCCAATGTCGGCAGGATGTCCACCGTCGCCGCGATCCGCTCGCAGGATGTCCCGGCGGGGACCCGCCCCGGCCAGCGCGCGATCATCGGCACGCGGCATCCGCCCTCCCACATCGTGCCCTTGCCCTCGCGCAACGGCGCGGCGCTGCCGGCATGGTTGCCGAAATTGAGCCACGGGCCGTTGTCGGACGTGAACACGACGAGTGTGTTGTCCTCGATACCGTTCCGCTTCAGCGCGGCCAGCACCTCACCGACGGACCCGTCGATCTCCATCATCACGTCGCCGAAGAGACCCTTGCCGCTCTTGCCGCGGTACGTGTCCGACACGCCGAGCGGCACGTGGACCATCGAGTGCGGCAGGTACAGGAAGAACGGCCGGTCCTTGTTCGCATCGATGAACCGCACGGCGCGGTCCGTGTAGAGCGTCGTCAACTCGTCCTGGTCCCGCGGCGTCTTGACCTCGCGAACCTTTTCGTTTCCGTCGATCAGAAACAGCGGCGGATAAGACATCCGGTGCGGAGGCCCTCTCGCGGCGTCGGCCCCCTTTCGTCCGGGAGGGATCGGCGTGCCGTCGAAATCGACGGGCCACATGTCGTTCGAATACGGCAGGCCGAAGTAGCTGTCGAAACCCTGTTTCAGCGGCAGGTAAGGCTCCCGGTCCCCCAGATGCCACTTGCCGAAGATGCCGCACGCGTAGCCGCGGCGCTTGAGGACGTCGGCGATCGTGTCCTCCGCTGGGTCGAGGCCCGTCGGCGAGTCGGGGCCGAGTGCGCCGAGGACGCCGACCCGGTTCGCGTAGCATCCGCTCATCAGCGCCGCGCGGGACGCGCTGCAGACCGCCTGCGCCGCATAGAAGCTCGTGAAGCGCATGCCCTCCTTCGCGAGGCGGTCGAGATGGGGCGTCGGCCCCGCCGGCGGCCCGAACGGCCCCGGATCCGCGTAGCCCATGTCATCCATGAAGATGACCACGAAATTCGGGGCCCGCGCCTCCGCCACGCGCGCCATCCCTGCCGCGAGCACCGCGAGCGCGGCCATTCGCATCGCACGTCTTCCAGTTCTCACAGGTACATTCCCTCCCTTTCGGTCAGGGCCCCGGGATTCGAACCGTCCGGAACCCCAGATTTGAGCCCTTTGCGCCCGCAGAGTTCGCAACGCGAAATGCGACCCGGCACCGGTTCGCGCCGTTGAGATCGGACCAATTGCCACCCCGTTTTACCCTAAACGAACCCGACGCCGGTCCGCGGGGGTCCGTCGGGGGCGACGTGGTGTAGTAGGTCGCCGAGTACCAGTCCCAGCAGACCTCCTCGACGTTCCCCGCCATGTCGTACAAGCCATAGCCGTTCGACGCAAAACTCCCCACCGGACCTGTGAAAGGATTGCCGAGTATTGCAAGTTTGTAGGCCGGCGGACGGCCCTCGACCATCGCTTTATCGTAGGCATAGGACGGCGCGCCGCCCACCCAGGTGCTGGTGTAGTTCGCGCGGGTATGATCGATGAAGTCGATGTCGGACCAGGGAAACCGCATCCCCGCCACCCCGCCGCGCGCCGCCTTCTCCCACTCCGCATCGGTCGGCAGCCGGTAGCCGACTGCAGTCCAGTTGCAATCCGGAGCGACCTCGCCCGTCCTATAGACAGCCCCTCCCACAGTGTAGCAGGGCGCCAGCCCGTCCATCTCGCTGCGTGCGTTGCACCACTTCACGCAGTCGAACCAGTTGACCGTCTGCACAGGATGCGTGGGTGCCTTCCCCTCGCCCACATTCATGACATACCCGTTTGCGACGGCCCACACCCGCACCGCGTCCCACGCAGCCTTCGTCACCTCATGCGTGTCCATGTAGAAGGCGCTAAGCGTGACATCGTGCACCGGGCGCTCGTCGGCATTCCCCTCCGCGTACCCATCCCCCATCTGTGACGTGCCGGCGGGAATATACGCCATGCCTCCGAACACTCCGCCGCGGATGGCGGAGACAACGCGATAGAACTCGGCGGCCGATGCCGCGGTGGCAAGCGTCGCCGTCACCGTGCCCGAGCCCGAGGGACCGACGACGGGGCCCACGCCCGACCAGATCCCGTCCACCTTCGACGCCCGCTCCACCTGATAGCCGCTCGCTCCGGCGATTTCGACAAACGTCAGCCGGCCGGCGGCGTCCAAACCCCGGATCGTCGTCTCCTGCGCCCTTCCCATGGATGCGACGACCGCAACCACCATGGCGAGACCGATCTTCTTCATTCGCTCTCCTCCCGCTGCTGGATAACTCATGTGACGGCCCCGGCGACCGATGTCAAACGAATTGCGACGGGTTGCGGCGGAAGAGTGTTTACGGCGCGAATGGCCAGTGACGCACAAGGAACGAGACGCGAGGGTCGAGGAGCGGGTCGGAAGGCCGAAGCCCGAGGTCGGACGGACTCTTGCCCCCGTTCCTCGCCCCTTGCCCCTTGCCACGGTCTTTCCGCCGCTGTTGCACCGCGCGACGGGGCGGGGTATGGATAGCGCGCGCGACGGGACCGTCCGGCGCAGGAGACACGACCATGACGAAATGCATCGCTGCCGCCCTCGCGCTGGGACTCGCCGCCACCGCCCACGCGGGCGCCCCGTGGACGTTCCGCGTTCACACGATCAACGCCGAGTCGCGCTTCGAAGCGGCGTCCATGGCCGACTTCAGCGGAGACGGCAAGCCGGACATCTTCTGCGGTGGATTCTGGTACGAAGCGCCGGCGTGGAAGAAACATGTCGTGCGGGAGGTTGAGGCGATCGGCGGCTACCACGTCGACTTCGGGGCGCACCCGGCGGACGTCGATGGCGATGGCAGGACCGACATCATCAATGCGGCCTGGCATAACAAGGCCGTGTTCTGGGTGAAGAATCCCGGCAAGGCCGGCGACCCGTGGCCCGTGCACATGGTCGACACGCCAGGCAATATCGAGACGCTGATCCCCGTCGACATCAATGGCGATGGGCGCATGGATATCATGCCCAACGTCGTCGGCAAGCCGGTCTGGTACGAGTTCGCCGCCGATGCGTCGGCCTCCAACGGCGTCCGATGGACGCGGCACGACCTGCCCGGCCAGGCGGGCGCCCACGGGATGGGCGTGGGCGACATCAACGCGGATGGCCGCCCGGACATCGTCACGCCACGCGGCTGGCTTGAGGGCGCGGCGACCGGCTGGGTCTGGCACGCCGAATTCGATCTCAAGGAACGCGCCAGCATCCCCATGCTCGTCGGCGACATCGATGGCGACGGCGACGGTGACATCGTCTGGGGCTCCGCCCACGACTATGGCGTGAACTGGCTCGAGCAGGGCCGCGGCGCCGACGGAGCACGGACGTGGACGCGCCGCGAGATCGACGCGAAGTGGTCGCAGGCGCACTTCCTGATCTTCGCGGACCTCGACAACGACGGCGTGGCGGAGATTGTCACCGGCAAGCGCTACTACGCCCACAACGGAAAAGACCCGGGCGCCGAGGATCCGAAATGCGTCTATGCGTACGGCTTCGACCGTACGACGAAGACCTGGACGCGCCACACGCTGAGCGAGGGCGGTCAGATCGGATTCGGCATCCTCACCAACGTGGCGGACTTCGACGGCGACGGCGACCTCGACATCGTCTGCCCCGGCAAGAGCGGCCTCTACCTGATCGAGAACCTGCTCAAGTGAGTTGGGAATCCGCAGGCGCCTGGGCCGGATCGGCTGCGCTCTTCACGGGCGTAGGCATTCTCTGTCTCGCCGGTCTTCTGCTGTCCACCCTCTCCCTGTCCGGAACCTGGTGCGTGGTCGGAGCCGCGGCGCTGGCCGCGGCCGTGCGCTCTGCGCCGTTTCCGTCGTGGGGCCTTGTGGCCGCCTTTGCCGCCGTCGCGGCCGTCATCGAGGGTCTCGAGTTTCTTTCGTCCTACCTCGGCGTCACGCGGCGGGGCGGGTCGAAGACCGGCGCGTTCGTCGCCATGCTGGGCGGTCTGGCCGGCGCGATTCTGGGGGCCTTCATCCCCCCGCCCATCATCGGATCGCTGGTCTGCATGATGGCCGGCGCCTTCGGAGGGGCCTACTGGATCGAGAGCCGCCGCGCAAAGGAGAAGGCCGCGCACATCGCGTGGGGCACGGTGCTCGCGAAGCTCGCCGTGATCGCGATCAAGTTCGGTGCGACCGCCGCGATGGCCGTCGTTCTCGTCGGCGGCCTCCTGTAGCCGCGGGCGGTGACCGCGGCGACCCCTTGCGCGGCCGCGTGCGGACAGCGTTCGCAGGGGGTCAGTGTTTATAAACTGTGTCCCCGTGCCGCCCTTGTCCTCCCGGGAACGTCCAAGGGTTGGACCGGCGCCCCTGCGGGCCGTCCAACCCTTGGAACTTTCCTATCCCCACCCGTCGGTCGTTCGCAGCCGGCGATCCGGCGGCGGGCGACCGGCTACCCGTACATCGGACCGAAGTTCGCGCAGGCCCGGTAGTCGGAGCCCTGCGGATCTTGCG
>CAYXFW010000195.1:0-5778 GCA_964464305.1 uncultured Verrucomicrobiota bacterium | reverse complement strand
GCCTCGCCGTGGAGCAGTTCGCCGAGCACACCCATGCGGCACATGTTCAGCGCCATGAGCTCTTCGCGGCCGTAGCAGACGTTCTCCAACATCATGCAGTGCCTGCGGGTCTTTTCGGCCGTTTCAACCAGCTCCCAGCACTCGTCCAGCGTCACGGCCGCCGGAACCTCGGTGACCGCGTGCTTGCCCGCCTTCATGGCCGCGACCGCCTGCGGGGTGTGCAGTTCCCACGGCGTCGCGATGATCACCAGGTCGAGATCCGGGCGCTCGAGCATCCGGAGGTAGTCCGTCGGGCCCTTGGTGTAGAGCTCCGGCGCCGGCTTCCCGGCCTTGACGCAGCGCTCGCGGCCCGCGACGGCGGCGGGCTCGTGGATGTCGCAGATCGCCTTGATCTCCGTCCCCTCGAGCTTGAGATAGTCGCCAAGGTGGCCGCCGCCGCGAGCGCCGACGCCGATCATGCCGATGCGCACCGTCGGGATCGGGGCCGCCTTCAGGCCCGCCGCTCCGGGACCCTCCGCCGCAGCCGCGCCGGCCACGGTCCCGCAGCCGCTCGCCATCAGCCCGGCACCCACGCCCATCGCCGTCCTCAGAAAGTCCCGACGTTCCATGGCATCACCCCTGTGTTGAGCATTCGCTTCGTGCGTTCCCCGCGGACTCTTCCGGCATTCCGGACACACACCGCGCATAATCCCGGGAATACCCCCCTGTCCCTGCCGCGTCAACGCCCAAATGTTCACAAGATCACAAGATGGCCGAATGACCCCACATCCGGGGTCTTGCCCGATGCAGGCGCGGAGGGCTATGCTGGGCGCGTGAGCACGTGGATGCAAAGCGCGAAGGACTGGCTGCGGCGGCGGCTGACCGCCCATCCCGGCTGGATGGCGACCGCGGTCGCCGGCTTCGGCGCCCTGGCCGGCCTCGGCGGATACACCTTCCAGTATGCCGAGGGCCTGTCCTACCTGAGCACCGATCCCCGCGCGTGCGTGAACTGCCACATCATGAACGACCAGTACGACTCGTGGCTCAAGGGGAGCCACCGCACCGCGGCGACCTGCGCCGACTGCCACCTGCCGCACGGCTTCTTCGAGAAATACGCCGCCAAGGCGCGCAACGGATGGAATCATTCGAAGGCCTTCACGCTCCAGAATTTCCCCGAGCCGATCCGGATCACACCGTTCAACCGCGACGCGCTGCAGCACAACTGCATCGAATGCCACCGCGGCATGACCGGCGCGATCGCGGGCCACGCGGACGTCGGGTCCGGCGAGGCCCGGTGCACGGAGTGCCACCGGTCGGCGGGGCACATGCAACTGCGGTGAAAGGAGACGGACCATGAAACGATATATGCTCGGATATCTCGCGGCCTTCGTCCTCGCCGCCGCCGCGGCCGCGGGCGTCACCGCGCTGCTGGTCAACATCCACCACCGGAAGGTCGAGGCGAAGGACACGGTCCTCAAGATCGTCGACCTCACCGAGGCCACGCTCGACGCGAAGGAATGGGGCAAGAACTTCCCGCGCGAGTACGACGGGTGGCTGCGCACGTCGGACACGAACCGCACCCGCTACGGCGGCAGCGAGGCCTTCTCGCACCTGGAGAAGAATCCGGCCCTCAGAAAAATCTTCGCCGGCTACGCGTTCGGCGTCGACTACCGCGAGGAACGCGGCCACATGTACTCGCTCGACGACCAGAAACTCACGGAACGGACGCACAAGTTCAACCAGCCCGGCGCCTGCCTGCACTGTCACGGCGGCGGCATGAAGCAGGTCTACGAGGCGCAGGGCGGCGGCGACCTGATGGCCGGGTTCAGGAAGGTCTGCGCCATGTCGCTGACGCAGGCGTGGACGTTTGTCAGCCACCCGATCACGTGCACCGATTGTCACGACCCCGCGACGATGGCGCTGCGCGTCACCCGGCCCGGCTTCATGAACGGCATCGCCGCGTTGGCCGCGTCGGAAGAGCCCGCGCCGACGATGCCGAGCGTCGAACGCTGGCGGCGAGACGGACGCAAGGGGACCTACGAGCCCAATGCGATGGCCACGCGGCAGGAAATGCGGTCGTTCGTCTGCGGCCAGTGCCACGTCGAGTACTACTGCGGGCCCAAGGAGACGCTGTTCTACCCGTGGAGCAAGGGACTCAAGGTCGAACAGATCGAAGCCGTCTACGACGCCCGCGCCTTCCCCGACGGAACGAAGTTCCACGACTGGAAGCACGCCGAGACGGGCGCGGAGGTGATCAAGGCCCAGCACCCGGAGTTCGAACTCTGGAACCAGGGCATTCACGCGCGCAGCGGCGTCGCCTGCGCCGACTGTCACATGCCGTACAAGCGCGAGGGCGCGATGAAGGTCACCGACCACCACATCCGCAGCCCGATGCTGAACGTCTCCCGCGCCTGCCAGACCTGCCACCATTTCGACGAGACCGAGATGAAGGCCCGCGTCGGGGCCGTGCAGGACCGCACGAAGGCGCTCATGGACCGCGCCTCGGCCGCCGTCGTGGCCCTCATCGACGACATCGTCCGCGCGAAGCAGGCCGGCGCGTCGCCCGAGGCCCTCGCCGCCGCCCGCTCGCTCCAGCGCAAGTCGCAGTGGCGGCTCGATTTCATCAACGCGGAGAACTCCATGGGCTTCCACGCGCCGCAGGAGTCCGCCCGGATCCTCGCCGAGGCGATCGACTTCGCCCGGCAGGGACAGCTCTCGCTCGTCCCGCGTGACGTCCCGGCGCCGGCGAAGTAGTCTGGAGGCATCATGAATCGGATTTGGACGACGGCATTCGGAATCGCGGCGGCGGTCTGGGGTCTGGCCATCGCCGGCTGCGAGGACACCGGATCGGGCGCCACCGACGGCTCTGTCCTCGTGACCCGGGATGTGCTCGCCGACGGAACGGTCCGGACGGTCTACGAACGGACCGTCAACGACGGAACCAACGTGGTCGTGCAGACGATCGGCGTCACCCAGCCCGTGGGCGGCCCGCCGACCACCAACATCACGGCGACCGGCGGCATCCCCGTGGACGGCGGAACCAACGGCACGCCCATCGGGCTCACTTCCCGCGTGCCCGTCCTTCCCGCGGGCGCCCCTCCCCTCCCCTCGGCGGCGTGACCGGCATGTTCGAAAGATCGAGGGACGCGGTTGCGGCGGCCGCCCTTCTGGCGGCCGGCATTTCGTGTGCCGCACCCTCCGGACCGGAGATCTCGAAATCGGGTTCGACGCAGGTTCGCGAAGCCGCCGCGCCGGCCGGGGCGTGGCGCGTCGAGGCGTTGCCGGAACGATGGCTGTCCCGTGGGTTCGCGGGCGGCAAGGATCTCAGCGGGATCGCAAGGTCCACCGGGCGCGGACTGGTCGTCAGCGACGAGTTATCCGCGGCCCAGGCGGCGCACATCGATCCGGCATCCCGCAGCCTCGCGGCGGGGCCGCCCATTCCGCTCTTCCCGGAGGGTTCCGGCGCAGAGGCGGATCTCGAGGGCGTCACCGCGTCCGCCGACGGCCGCTGGTTCTTCGTCACGGGCTCGCATGGCGTCGGACGGAAGAAAGGCGATGCCGAGCCGTCCCGTTGCCTCGTATTCCGGATTCCCGCACTGCCCGGCGCGGAGGGCGGTTTCGGCACCCCCGGGAGTTCGGCCGGGCTCCATGCGTGGGCCGCGCGCAACCCGGTCCTTGGCCCGTATGTCGGCCGCCCGCTCCAACGAAACGGCTTCAACATCGAGGGCCTGGCCTGGCGGGAGGGCCGGCTCTGGTTCGGCGTACGGGCGCCCAGCCTGGAGGGCGACGCGTTCGTGATCGAGGCGGACGCGGATGCGCTGTTCGGCGGGACGGCGCCCACGGCGACGCTGCATCGCGTGAAGGTCGGCGCCGGTCTCGGCCTTCGCGAACTCGCAGCCGTGCGCGACGGATTCATCCTGCTCGCCGGCGAGGCCTGCGCCGAGGCCAGCAAGCAACAGCCCGAATCGCTCGCCGCCGCGGTCGAGCCCGGCTACTCGCTCGTCTGGTGGCGCCCCGGCGCGGCCCCGGTTTCCATCGGCCGCCTGCCCGAAGCCCCCGGCAAACCCGAGGGCCTTCTCGTGCTGCGCGAGGTGGGCCCGACCCTTGACCTTCTCGTCCTCCACGACGGCGAGCCCCAGGGCGCCCCCCGCGCCTTTCGCCTCCACCGGCCGTAGGGAGTTTCAAGTTCCAGGTTTCAAGTTTCAAGTTGGAGGAGGGTTTCAGGTGTCGGGTGTCAGGGAGGAGGGGCAGGGGCGGAAAAGGGCTTGCGGTGGCCCCGCCAGCGGCTATCCTGTACGGTCGTCTTCGAGCGGAAGGGTGGCTGAGTTGGTTTAAGGCACTCGACTCGAAATCGAGAGAGCGCTTAACAGTGCTCCGTGGGTTCGAATCCCACCCCTTCCGCCATTCGACGCGCCCCGCGCCCGCGCGGGGCTTGCTCATGGCAGGCCATCCCCCCTTCCCCTCTTACTCTTACTCCTACTCTTTCTCTTTCTCTTAATCGTGCTCGTAATCGTAATCCCCCCTCCGCTCCCCCCGATTCCTCCCGCCTCCCGTGCCCCGGCCCCGATCCCCGCATGATCCATCGCGAAGGACATGCGTAGCCGTCCGCGGCTTCCCCGCCGAACGCCTGGCGAACGCGGGTTCGGCCGGCCTGCCGGAGTGCACGGTCAAGGAGTCACGCAGCGGCTCAGCGATCTCGCCGATCACGACGCCCCACCTTCTTTTCTGCTCAAAGCCCGGCGACTGCTCAGGGCAAGCAAGGCCGTCGAGTTGACGGACGAACGTCACGACGAACCGCGGCCGCCTCCGTCCGGAGGATCAAGCAATCCAGCCTGACGTTCCCGAACCTCACGCCGGCAGGATTGCACGGCAAGTCCGGAATCGTTCGGCGGTTTCTTCGGGATTCTCCGGTGACCGGAAACCGCAGTCCTCAGCCGCGGCGCCGATGAGAACAGGAGCCCAAAAGCGAGCCCACGTCTAACGCGTCGCACCGACTGCGTCAAAGACTAGCCTGGTACTTCCCTATGATCGCCTCAGCGGCATTAACGAACGTCCATACGTCGCGCAGACGTCGCTCGCACTGCTTCCAGTCCACTTCGCGCAGCTTCCCATGCTTCTTCACGTCTCCATCGTGGGCGATGCTATGTCGGCGCCTAACGAGGAGTTCAATCGACCTTTTGAGGGTCTTTCGCTTGGTCTTCCGTTGCGCATTCTCGCTGATCCCCTTGAGATTCACGCTCAAGAACAAGCCGTCGATCTTCTCGAAGTCTTGGGCCGTGAAACGATCACAGTGCCGTGCGATCAGACTTCGTACTCTTCTAAACGGACGGTCCATGGCACACAACTTGATCGCTTCCGCGATGTTGAGCCCGGCCTTGGAAAGAAATTCGACCATTGCCTCAGTTGGAGCGTGTCGTCTGAGGAAGGGGACTGTCAACTCCTCGAATCGCGCCGTGAAGTAAGCATCCATGGCCGCCACCCCTAGGACAATACCGGCCCGTCCCATGTCTTCGTAGAGAGCTCGCTCGCCATCCTCCAGATCATTCTGCTTTGCACGTTGGGCGGCAGAGACGAGTAGGCTGACGCTTCGGCTCATCGTCTTCTTGAATCCGTCGTAGGCCTTCATGTGTCGATCTCCCGTGATAGTGGATTACATGTACCGCCGCACCGGCACACTGAAGAAGACCGGTTCATCGCTCAGTACGGTGTTGATGTCAGCGTCCCTGAGCCGGGCCATGTTGTTGAAGTACCCGCTTGCCCACGAACACCTCGCCTCTCCAAGACCTTTTGCGGTTCCGA
>CAYXFW010000194.1:0-5779 GCA_964464305.1 uncultured Verrucomicrobiota bacterium | reverse complement strand
GTCTCCCGAGCGAGATCCTCGATCCCCCGGGTGGTCGACGCATAGGAGAGGTTCTCCACGTCGAAGCCCGCCTCGCGCAGGCCGTGCTCCATGCGGGCCATCGAGCGTGACGTCCGCCCCATGCCGTGCAGCAGAACCACGCGCTCCGCGCCACCGGCGCCCACGGCCGACGTTGCAGCTGCAAGAATGGCGAGGAACAGGCTTTTCACGGGGAGCATCCTAACGCGAGGGAGTCTCAAGTTCCATGCTTCACGTCTCGCCCCCGCGCATGGCCAAGGCTTGCGCGCCTCCGCTCTTCCGCTCCCGGCTCTCCGCTCTCTGCTTCTTGCCTGAAACCCGCGCTTGCGCGGGGGCGGGGGGGAGAGATAGCATGGCCCGGTTTTCAACCGTTGTGGGGAATGTCATGGATGACCGCGTCATGCCGCCGTGGGAGGAGTTCAAGGCGCTCGGCCCGGCCGAGAAGGCCCGTCTGTTCCAGTCGGAGGACGGCCGTGTCTACCACGCGCTGATCGCGCAGCAGTTCAACCGCGCGTTTCTCGATGCGCTGTGCGAGACCGCCACGCGCACGCGGCGCATCGCCAAGACCCGGGGCGGCCGGATGTTCCTGCAGAGCCTGCTGCAGGACCGGCGGGCGATGCTGTATTTCGCGCAGCCGTCGACGCGCACGTTCCTTTCGTTCTACGCCGCCTGCCAGATCGTCGGCCTTCGCCCGGCCGAAGTGCGCGACACGAGCACCTCGAGCGAGCTGAAGGGGGAGTCGCCCGAGGATTCGGTCCGCACGTTCAGCTCCTACTTCGACCTGATCGTCATGCGCCATCCCGAGGGCGGGTTTGCCGAGAAGATCGCCTGGCTGCTCTCCAACACCGAGCGCGCGGTGCCGGTCATCAACGCCGGCTCGGGCAAGGACCAGCATCCGACGCAGGCGCTGCTGGACATCTACACGCTCCAGCGCAGCTTCGAGGCGCGCGGCGGCATCGAGGGCAAGACGATCGCCTTCGTCGGCGACCTTCTGCGCGGCCGGACCGTCCGCTCGCTCGCGCAGGTGCTGACGCTCTACCCGGGCGTCCGCCTGCGGTTCGTCGCGCCGCCCAGCCTGCAGATAGGGGAGGACATTCTCGCGCAACTCACCGCGGCGGGTGTCGAGCACGAGGTCACGGACGATTTCGACCGCGCCGTGGCCGAGGCCGACGCCCTCTACATGACCCGGATCCAGGACGAGTGGGACACCGCGGGCGACAGCCGCCCCGTGGACATCAGCCGGTTCTGCTTCACGCCGGCCCACCTGGCGGTGCTCCGGCCGGACGCGATTCTGATGCACCCGCTGCCGCGCCGCCATGAGATCGCCGTCGAGGTCGACAACGACCCGCGCGCCATGTACTGGCGGCAGGCCCGCAACGGCATGTGGATCCGCGTGGCGCTGATCCTGAACATTTTCGCAAAGGAAACCGAAATCCACCAATACTACGCGGACCTCGTCCGCTGATCCCGCCCCGGGAAATACGGGAAGAAACGAACCCATGAAAGACCTCCTCTCCATTTCCGACTGGACCGCCGCCCGGATCCGCTCGGTGCTCGCGTTGGGCCTGGATCTCAAGCGCGATCCCGCCAAGTACCGCGACGCGATGCGCGACATGACCCTCGTCATGCTGTTCGAGAAGCCGAGCCTGCGCACGCGCGTCTCGTTCGAGGCGGGCGCCACGCAGATGGGCGGGCACGCGATCTACTACGATCTCGGCACCTCGCCGCTCGGGAAGGGCAAGGAGAGCGTCGAGGACACCGCCCGCGTGCTGAGCCGCTACGCCGACGTCATCATGGCGCGCCTCTTCCGGCACCGGGACATCGTCGCGCTGGCGAAGCACGCGACGGTGCCGGTGATCAACGGGCTCACCAACGACGAGCACCCGACGCAGATCCTGGCGGACCTCATGACGATCCTCGAGAAGAAGGGCCGGCTGGAGGGTCTGACGCTGGCCTACCTCGGCGACGGCCTCAACAACGTGACGCACTCGCTCATGCTCGCGGCGGCGAAGGTCGGCATGAACGTCCGCATCGGATGCCCCGACGACCCCGCCTACCGTCCAGACCCGGCCGTCGTGCGCCGCACCGCGCTCTGCGCCGGCAAGACCGGGTCGGCGGTGGAGATCACCGCCGGCGCGGCCGCCGCGGCGAAGGGCGCCGACGTCGTCTACACGGACTCGTGGATGTCCTACCACATTCCCGAGGAGCAGATGGCCGGGCGCAAGGCGCGGTTCGCGCCCTACCAGGTCAACGCGGCGCTGATGAAGGGCGCGCGCAAGGGCGCGATCTTCATGCATTGTCTGCCGGCGGTGCGCGGCTGTGAGGTCACTGCCGAGGTCATCGACGGCCCGCAGTCCGTCGTCTTCGACGAGGCCGAGAACCGGCTGCACGTCCACAAGGCCATCATGCTGCACCTGCTCGACGAGCAGGCGCGGCGGCTGTAACGCCCGGCCCCGGGCCGCTGGTTCCGCCTGCCTCGACGAGGCCGGCGGCCCTGTGACCCGGGAGTTCGCGCCGCGGCGCGCGCCGCCGCGTGGGCGCCGCGAAATGAAACGGAGGGTCGCACATGTTCCAAGGGTTGGACAACGTCATCCGAAGCGCTTCCAAGGGTTGGAAGATTCTCCTGTCCGCCGTCATCCTCACCGCGGCGGGCGGGGTCGCGGCGGCCGATGCCGCCGGCATTCCCTGGGTTCGCATCAGTCCGCGTGATGCGCGATACCTCGAGCTGTCCGACGGGACGCCCTTCATTCCGAACGGGCTCAACATGGTCTATCCCGGCGGGCCCAAGGGGCAGGAGCAGGCCTGCATGGAGCGGTGGGTGGATGCGTTGTCGACCAACGGCGGCAACCTGATCCGGATCTGGATGTGGCATTCCTGGTGGTGCCCCGAGCGCGCGCCGGGCGTCTTCGACGAAGAGGGCGCGCGGCGGCTGCGAGCGCTCCTCGATTACTGCGGACCGCGCGGCGTGCGCGTGAAGGTGACGCTGGACTACTTCCGCGAAGTCGATCCCGCCAATCCCGGAAAGACGTGGGCGTTGCGCGAGTCGTACCACGTTTCCAAGGGCGGTCCGGTGGCCTCGATGAAGGAGTTCTGGGACAGCCCCGCGGGCCGCGCGCTGTTTCTCAAGCGGCTCGACTGGCTTGCCGAACGATTCCGAGACCGGCCCGAGATCTTCGGCTGGGAATTGTGGAACGAGATCGACGCGGCCGGCGGCGGCGCGGCGAGCCAGTACGCATGGACGCGCGACATGCTGGCCGAATTGCGCAAGCGCTTCCCGCACCATCTCGTCATGCAGAGCCTCGGCAGCTTCGACCGGGCCTCCGTGCGGGACACCTACCGGCGCCATGCGATGCTGGCCGACAACGATCTGACGCAGGTTCACCGCTACCTCGACCTCGGCGCCGCCCTGGACGTTTGCAAGGGGCCGATGGACATTCTCGCCGCCGACGCGACGCGCGAAATGCTCGCCTTCGACGCGCGCAAGCCCGTCCTCCTCGCCGAAAGCGGTGCGGTCGAGCCGCGGCATGCCGGTCCCTTCAAGCTGTACGCGCAGGATCGCGAGGGCGTCCTGCTTCACGACGTGCTCTTCGCCCCCTTCTTCGCCGGGGCCGCGGGCTCCGGCCAGTGCTGGCACTGGACGCAGTACATCGATCCGAACGGCCTCTGGTGGCAGTTCGGACGATTCGCCAGGACGGTCGCCGGTCTCGACCCAGCCGCCGAAGCCTTCCGGCCCGCCGCCGTGGTCACCAACGGTCCGCTCCGCGTGTATGCGCTGGACGGCCGGCGCACCGTGCTCGCATGGTGCCGCGACGGCCGTGCCGACTGGCGCAGCGACCTGGAGCGGGGAAACGAGCCGGAGACGGTGCGCGACGCCTGGCTCGATCTCGGAGGAATCCTCCGCGGCCGGGCCGTGGCGCGTGCCTCCAGCTACGATCCGTGGCGCGATGTGTCCGATCCGCTTTCCCTTTCCGCCGGCCGCACCACGCTGCCGCCCTTCCGGCGTTCGATCGTCGTGCGGGTCGAGCTGGCGGCGGAGTCCAAGTGATGGTGCGCCGCTCCGCAGGATGGCTTCGGGTTGGCGCGCCGCCCTGGCGCGTATAGACTGCGCGCGCCATGAAGACACCGGTTCAGCCCGCGGATGTTCGTCGCATCCTGGTCGTCAAGCTCAGCTCGCTGGGCGACCTGTTCCATGCGCTGCCGGCGGTGCACAATCTGAAAGCGGTGTCGGGCGCGGCGATCGACTGGCTGGTGCAGTCGGAGTACGCGGACCTCGTGCACTGCTTCACGGATGTCGACCGCGTCCTGGTCTTCCCGCGCCGCGGGCTCCTGGCGGGCGGCGGGGCCTTCCTCGACGAACTGCGCCGCGAGCCGTACGACCTCGTGGTCGACTTGCAGGGCCTCCTGAAAAGCGCGATCCCGACCCGGCTCGCGCGGGCCGGGTTGCGCATCGGCCCGTCGTTCCATCGCGAAGGGTCGTGGCTGCTCTACGATGCCGTCGCGGGGCGGCGGAACAAGGAGCGGCATGCGGTCGAGGAGAACGTCGACGTCGTCCGCCACCTCGGCTGGCCGGAGTTGCCGGTCGAATTTCCCGTGAAGTTCCCGCCGGTGCCCGCGCCCGGCGTTTCGCCGCGGGTCGTCATCGTGCCCTCCTCGCGGTGGGAGACGAAGAACTGGTCCGTGGAGGGGTTCGTCGAGGTCGCGGAGGACCTGCTCGTGCGCGGGGCGACGGTCGTGCTGGCCGGCGGACCGGCCGAACGCGCGGTGTGCGACGCGATCGCGGCGCCGCTCGGACAGCGCCCGAACCTGAAGAACCTCGCCGGAAAGACCACGCTGCTCGAACTCGGCGGCCTACTGCAGCATGCCCAGCTCGCGATCACCGTCGACTCGGGGCCGATGCACATGGCCGCCGCCGTAGGCGTTCCGGTGCTGGCGCTGTTCGGTCCGACGGATCCCGTGCGGACCGGTCCGTACGGCGCGAAGGCCCGCGTGCTGACAACCGCCCGGCTCCCGTGTCAGCCGTGCTTCTCCGGGCAGTGCGATCGCGGCGACCTCGCCTGCATGCGCCGCATTTTCCCCAGCCAGGTCCTCGCCGCCGCCCTCGAGATGCTCGGCGCCCGGGTCTGAGGGGCGATTCGATTGGTCGCCTTCTCAGGAGGCCCACTTCAGGTGCAGCTTTCGGTCAGCCCGGACACAATCCCGAAGATAGAGGTTGATGAGGTTCTGGTAAGGAATGCCCGTTTCCTCTGCCATACGCTTGAAGTGCTCGATGATGTCCAACCCCATTCGGCCACCTGATTCCTTAGCGAAGCCGACTTTCTCCGTCCGCACAGTGCGCACGGAGTCACGGACGATTCACACGGAGACGCAGCGGACGCAGAGGAGACGGAACGAGGCAACACAAAGACGCGACGAGCGGGGAGGAGAACGGACAGGATCGCAGGATGGACGGGATGGGGATGATGCGGGATCCACAGCCATGATGGCGGTGCGCCTGCCATGGTCCCGGACTCAGGGTTGTTGAAGGGCCGAGCTATGCGAGGTCGGAAAACAAGCGCTCTGGAGCGCATCCCTCCGGGCTCGCGGTAGCTCGCCCCTCCAGGACGCGAAGGGCCCCGAATCCGCGAAGACCCAGCGTCTCAAGGCCCAACAGGTGAAAGCGCAAGAACGTTTTGCCAACCCGGGGGCGCCTTTTTCCCAGCCTCGCTAAGGATTCGGGCGGCCAACGCCGCAAATCAGCGGCGCGGTTTGCCGCGTATGCTGG
>CAYXFW010000193.1:3265-5797 GCA_964464305.1 uncultured Verrucomicrobiota bacterium | reverse complement strand
CATCAGCACCCCCGGCGGGAAGCCGTTGTCGAGGATGGCGTGCGCGTAGGCGAGCACATCCTTCTGGTTCTGGTCGTACATCAGCTCGATCCAGGTGTTGTACTGCGGCGAGGCGAACAGCCCGCGGTCGGGCATCTTCCCGTCGGCGGGGAAGAAGGTGCGCGACGCGTGCCGGAAGGCGTCGCGCAGCGTCGACCCCGGCTTCCCGTGCGAGATCGGCCCGCGGGCGGACACGCGCAGCGTGCCGTTGCTGAAGGCGAACGCGAAGGCCTTGTCGCACCACACGAAGCGGCCCTTGGACGACACCAGGAGTGGCGCGTACTGGTTTCCGCGGTTATTCGCGTGCAGATCGATCGCCAGCGGCGCCGTGCCGTACGGCATGTTGGTGCCGAGCGTCACCGCCCCGCCCCACCACACCTCGTCGGCCGGCACGTCGAGCGTCATCTCCGTCGCCCCCTGCGCCGGCGCCGCCACGGCCGCGCCAGCCAGACACGACCCCACCACCGCGAAACGGAGAAAGGACATCATGGACATTCTCCCGGCGCCGCCAGCACGCCCGACCCTGTTTCCCATCATGGCCAAACCGGCCCGAAAGACAAGGGAATCCGCACCCCGGGCAAGGAACATGGCACTTCTGCGGGTCCTGATCACGAGAGGCAAGTGACGGCGGTCAGGATTCGGTCCCGGAGCGGGTCGGCTTCCAGGGTTGTAGCCGGGGACGGCTTGTCGCGGCGAAGCGCAAGCGCGAAGCCGGATGGCCCCGGCTCTCCTGCGCACCGGAGCGCCTGCCCGCCGGGCTCAGCGCGCCCGGCTACAACCCTGCCTCCATGTTTCCGAGTTGTAGCCGGGAACGACGTATCCCGGCGTAGCGCATCGCGAAGCCGGATGGCCCCGGCCTCAGCCAGCGCCTCCCTCCAAGCGTTGGAAGCCCTTGCCGGCTGTCCGTCCGAACCTTGGACACCGCCCAGGATCTCTCACAGCGGCCCTTGCTCATCGTCATCTCGCCCTGCAGCGAACGCTTCCGGGCCAACTGTCAGCCGGCTGCGGGCTAGTGCGCATCGGCTTCGTCTTCCGAATGAAGACGTGTTCGATCAGGACAGCACCGCTGCACCTTGCCTCGCTTGAGACGGTCTGTGACCTGATCCTTGTGTGCCGCAAGCGACGACAGAGAGGAAAGGGCCATGAACATCTCGCCAATCGACACCACGGCAGGACCGTCCGGGATCCCGTCAACATGAGGACTGAGGCGTGTAACAACGTGATAGCCTGAAGGAGTTGAGGACTCCAGAATCCACGTATCACCGTCGCATATATCGAGGCCCGCTTCGGCCCGAGAGGGTAGCTTCGCAAAACCTGTGCTGGAGAGAATCGAGACAAGCTTACGCACCTGAGTTGCGGACAACTCGCGACGCGCACTTTCAATTTGCGATCCTGCACGCCATCCACGGCTCTGGCCACCATCCGTACGCTTCAGAATCAGGAATCCTCCGGAATTACCGGCCACGACACGAATGACGACATCGCCACGAACGGACGTGAAGCATGAGAATCGGTACATTGCAACGCCAGACGCAATCGGAGTCTGCAGTAGCGATGGTTCTTCGAGCTCTGCGAGGTGACCGGAGAGGACATCCGCCATCTCCACTGCGTCCTCCGGAAAGTAGTCGATGCTCGGCACTGGCGATCCGACTGCGTACGGCGCATCAATTCTCGAGTAAGGGGTAAGTCGCGCGTCCGTGCAGGACACCAGGCACGCAAGCAAGCCAGCAAAGCCGAGGCGGTTCATCTTCCTATTCATGGCCCAAAGTCAGCTTTCAGGCCGATCATACCCGCCCACGGGTTCTCGACAGCCAGGAAGGTCTGGTTGCGCGTGTTGTTGTTTTCCAATCATTTCCGTCCCGCAATAAGGTTGGAAATCAGAATGAGAACGCCGGCAACAAGCAGCCCGATTCCGACCTTCTTCAAGCGGCTGGCGAGTTTGCAATTCTCATCCGCCTTCAGATCCTTCTTCGTGAACACCTGTGGTCGGAGAAGAAGAAGAGCGGCGATGCCGAGTGGGATCAGCGCGTCCACGAATGCGATTATGACCTGTTTCATGTACCTCTCCTCATCCGTTCCAAACGCTACGCCTCCCGGGCGGCAAGGCCGCCGCGCGCCACTGTCTCTATGTCCCTAATCCTCTATCTCATAAGCACTCGGTCCCCATAGATTGTGATCGCGCCAGCTATGCCAAGAGCTGTGGCCACCCAAACGATTATGAACGCTGTGTCATCATTTCGAGTCACGCTCGCAGCGAGTGCAAATCCCATCGGAATGCCGATGATCGCGCCAAGGACGGCGCGAATGAAATACGTGGTTCGATCTACGGGTTGACGGGTTTCGAGACAATACGGAGTACGAGATCCGACGATGGGAATCGTCCACCGCCGCCTGATGAGGAGGAAGAGCAAGATGTCGAGCAAGAGTGCCGGTGCAACAAGCAAAAGGTGTATTCTATAGGCGATCATGACAATTGGAACGAGGAGTGCGCCG
>CAYXFW010000193.1:0-3255 GCA_964464305.1 uncultured Verrucomicrobiota bacterium | reverse complement strand
TCTCGGAAGCGAACGTCTAATCGGCGCCCGGTCGCCTTTCACGGCCGGAGGCCGGCTTAACCTCGATTTGCTGTCTCCGCGAGTCCGCCATGCCGGGAATGGTGGGCCGGGGGTCTGTGGAGTTCAAGAGCATTCTCGTTGCGGCTGCATTGCGAATACGTTGAAAAGGTGGCCCCTCCCGTGCGGCGTCCATGGTTCGGACGGCGGCATCAGACACCGTTCCAACCCCCGGAAGATCTTTCATCCGTGTGCCGTTGGAGCCCACAGTCACGTCCTTCGGGAGGCCTCCGCACGGCCGCGACGGAGCGCGGCCCTCCAAAGTCCGGGACACGGGGTCATGAAACGGTGGCCGCTACGGTGTCATTATATCCGGCCGTCCCGATATCCGGCCGCCCCGCCGACCAACCCAACATGCCGCGTCTTCGACATCAGCGCCGTCCGCGCGAGAGGATTACGATTACGATTAGGATTACGAATCGGATCGGAGTCCGTGATCATAATCGTAATCGTAATCCTAATCGTAATCATGATCCCCCCCCACGTGTATTCGGCGACCGGTCGCCATCCACGACTGGATGCCGGCTTGACCTTGACTGACATTGGAATGCCGCTTGTTGCCGGCCGCTGCGGGCCGTATAACCTGAACACGTTGGAGCACGAGCGGAAACAGGGGCCCGTGATGCGAACGATGAAGACCGGGGTTGTTGTCTGGGCGGCGGTTCTGGCAGCCGTGCTCCATCCATTCGACGCCGGCGTGCTGGCGGCCGAGCCCTGGGTCGTTTACGACGGGAGCGACGGCCCCGGCAAGGGGAAGCACATCGTTCTGATCGCGGGCGACGAGGAGTACCGGTCCGAAGAGGGGCTTCCGCAACTCGGAAGGATCCTGGCCCGGCGCCACGGCTTCCGATGCACGGTGCTCTTCCCGATCGATCCCCGGGATGGAACGATCTCTCCGGAATGCCGCACCAACATTCCGGGGCTGGCGGCGCTCAAGACGGCCGATCTGGCGATCGTTCTGCTGCGGTTCCGCGACCTGCCTGACGGGCAGATGCGGCACATCGTCGAGTATTGCGACGCCGGCAAGCCGCTGATCGGCCTGCGCACCGCGACCCATGCGTTCAAGATCCCCGCGGGCGCAACGTACTCGCGCTATTCGTGCGACAGCAAGGATCCGGAATGGACAGGCGGTTTCGGCCGGCGGATCCTGGGCGAGACGTGGATCAGTCACCACGGCGCGCACAAGAAGGAGAGCACGCGAGGCGCGATCGCACCGGGGGCTCAGGGCGATCCCATCGTCAAGGGCTGCGAGGACATCTGGGGACCGACCGACGTGTACACCGTGCGTCTGCCGCTGCCCGGGGACAGCCGGCCTCTGGTGCTGGGGCAGGTACTGGAGGGGATGTCGCCTGGCGACAGGGCGCTGGCCGGACCGAAAAACGATCCCATGATGCCTGTGGCATGGACGAAGACCTACCCGGGCGCCAGCGGGCAGACAGGGCGGGTCTTCGCGACCACCATGGGTGCGTCCACCGACCTGTCCAGCGCGGGGCTGCGACGCCTGATCGTAAACGCCGCGTACTGGTGTCTTGGCATGGAGGGGCAGATTCCGGCGCGCGCCAACGTCGACCTGGTCGGCGAATACCGACCCTCGCCATATGGGTTTGCCGGCCATGTCAAGGGGATGAAACCCGGGGATCACGCATGGTGAGGGGTTGGATTCGAAGTTCGAGATTCACGAGATCGAGAAGGAGAATGCCATGAACGATGCGACGATGGGCGCCACCTCGCGACGCCAATTTCTGACAACCACCGGCACGCTGGCTGCGGTCACCGCCCTGGCGGGGGCGGCCATGCCTCGTCGCGCCCGCGCAGCCGGGGATACCGCACTGAGGGTGGCCCTGATCGGCTGTGGCGGACGCGGCACTGGCGCGGCGGACAATGCACTTTCGGTGAAGAGCGGCCCGATCCAACTGGTGGCCATGGCCGACGTCTTCCCCACAAAGCTCGCCACCAGCCATGAGAAGCTGAAGAAGAAGTTCCCCGACCAGGTGGACGTTCCGGAGGAGTGCCGATTCATCGGCTTCGACGGCTACCGCAAGGCGATGGACCTGCTGAGCCCGGGCGACGTTGTCATCCTGGCCACCCCGCCGGCCTTCCGCTGGGTGCAGTTCGGCTATGCCATCGAGAAGGGGCTGCACGTCTTCATGGAAAAGCCGATCTCAGTGGACGGCCCCACCACACGCAAGATGCTGAAGCTGGGCGAGCAGGCGAAGACGAAGAACCTGAAGGTCGGCGTCGGGCTGATGGTCCGCCACTGCAAGGGCCGGCAGGAGCTTTTTGACCGCATCCAATCGGGCCAGATCGGCGAGATCGTCGCCATGCGCGGCTACCGCATGGGGCCCGGCGGCGGCGCCGCGCTGCCGAAGCCCGAGGGCATCACCGAGCTGCTCCACCAGATCCAGAAGTTCCACGCCTTCCTGTGGGCCAGCGGCGGCGTGTTCAGCGACTTCTATATCCATCAGATCGACGAATGTTCGTGGATGAAGAACGCCTGGCCGATCGAGGCCATGGCTCTCGGCGGGCGCCACTATCGCGGCGATTCGCTCGATCAGAACTTCGATATCTACTCGGTCCAGTACACCTATCCCGACGGCACGCGGCTCTTCTATGAGGGGCGCAACATGCCCGGGGTTCACACCGAGTTCTCCAGCTTCGCGCACGGCACCAAAGGATCGGCCGTGATCTCGACCCGGTCGCATACGCCGGGCCAGGTGCGGATCTACAAGGGGCAGAAGATGCCGCGGATCCTGACCGTAAACGACACGATCGACCTGAACGACAAGAACCTTGCATGGGCGTTTCCCCAGCCGGAGACCTCACCCTACCAGCTCGAGTGGGACGACCTGATCGCGGCCATCCGCCAGGACAAGCCCTACAACGAGGTCCAGCGCGGCGCCGAGGCCAGCCTGGTGGCCTGCATGGGCCGCATGGCCGCCCACACCGGCCAGATCGTCACCTTCGACCAGATGATGAACTGCGAGCACGAGTTCGCGCCGGAGGTGGCCACGCTGTCCATGGAGGGGCCGGCGCCGCTGCGGCTCGGAGCCGACGGCAGGTACCCGATCCCACAACCAGGTATCGTCAAGGATCGGGAATACTAGGGGCATTTCTGCGGGTCCTGATCACGGGAGCCAAGCGACGGCGGCCAAGATGCGACTCCAAGGCGGGTCCTCTGCAGCCGCGACCGATGGTCGC
>CAYXFW010000192.1:0-5804 GCA_964464305.1 uncultured Verrucomicrobiota bacterium | reverse complement strand
GCTGAAAGAACAGGCGAGTCCGCTCGGGCTGGACGCGACCGTCGCGGCCATCACGAACAAGGCCGTCGCCGCAGGTTGGGTGGTTTCGTCCGTGATGCCGCTGGACCAGAGCGTGAAGAAACACGGCGGCGATCCGGGCCGGCCGGTGAGATTGATCAACCTCTGCCAGGCGCAGCACGCCTCGGCGATTCTGCTCGACGACAAGGCCCGCGTCGCCACCACGCTGATGCCCTGCACGATCTCGGTCTACGAGACCGCGTCCGGCGTCCGCATCGGTTCGATGAATTCCGGCCTGATGGGCCGCCTCTTCGGAGGCACCATCGCCCGCATCATGTCCGGCCCGGTCGCCGCCGACCAGGCGCGCTTCCTGGACTTCTCCCCCTGATCCCTCTCAACTTGAAACGTGAAACTTGGAACTCCTCCCCTTCCTGACACCTGAAACCTGACAGCTGAAACCCGGAGATTCATCATGACCATCAACAATGGCGTTCGAGTCGTGGCCGGTCTGTTCATCCTGCTGAGCCTGGTGCTCAGCCGGCTGCATAGCGAGTACTGGCTTCTGTTCACGGTGTTCGTGGGCGTGAACCTGGTCCAGTCCGCCTTCACCGGCTTCTGCCCCGCGGAGAAGCTCCTGAAGGCGATGGGACTGAAACAGGGGTGAGGCGCGGCGTCGACGGTGGCGTGGCAGAGCAATCCATATCACGGATTCCGTGAGGATGGCGGGTAGGGCGGGGCGGCTCGCCCCGCCGGGGATGTGGCAACGGGCGCACGGTCACGGCCGGGCCAGCGGCCCGGCCCTACCCCGGATTGCGAGGGGATGGCGGGTAGGGCGGGGCGGCTCGCCCCGCCGGGGATGTGGTAACGGGCACACGGTCACGGCCGGGCCAGCGGCCCGGCCCTACCCCGGATTGCGAGGGGATGGTGGGTGGGGCGCGGCGGACTTGCGAAAGATGGAATGAAGAGGCAGTGTAGTCATCCGCGCGATGGCGCGGGGATCATCGAAAGGGAATGAAATCATGAGCGAAGGACTGGTCGAACTTACGGGCGCGAATTTCGAGACGGAAACGGCGAAGGGTGTGATGCTCGTCGATTTCTGGGCTCCCTGGTGCGGCCCGTGCAAGATGCAGACGCCCATCCTGGAGCGCCTGGCGCCCAAGGTGGCCGGCAAGGCCCGCATCGGCAAGGTGAACGTCGACGAGGAGCAGGCGATCGCCATCAAGTACAACGTGCGCAACATCCCGACGCTGCTGCTGGTCAAGGACGGCCAGGTCGTGCAGCAGATGGTCGGCCTGCAGCAGGAAGCCAAGCTGCAGCAGTTGCTCGAGAACGCCTGATCCGCGCCATGCCTCTCTACGAATACACATGCGCCTCGTGCGGCGAGGCGAGCGAGATCCTGGTGCGGTCGTCGTCCGAGGCGCCGGCCTGCCCGAAATGCGGATCGAAGCGGCTGTCGAAACAGTTTTCGACCTTCTCCGCCGCCGTGGCGGGCCCTGCGATGCCCTCGTGCGCATCCGGGGCCTGCGCGACGGGCTCGTGCGCGACCGGCGGCTGTTCGACGGGCGCCTGCCCGTTTAACTGACCCGGCCGGGCCACGACTCGACCGCCCGCCATGCCTCGTGCATGTCGGCCGCGATCCGGCCGGCCCCGGCTTCGCGCAGCAATCCGGCCGGGAAGCTCGACGTGACCCCGATGCATCCCGCGCCGGCCGCCTTGGCCGCTTGGATGCCGTTGGGGGCGTCCTCGACCACCACGCATGCGGAGGCCGGAAGGCCCACTGCGGCGGCGGCTTTCAGGAAGATCTCGGGATCGGGTTTCTTGCGGACAATGTTGTCGCCGGTGATGCACGCGTCGAACCGCGCCGCCGGCAGGCCGATCTCGCGCAGGTTGCCTTCCAGCTTCACGCGGTCGGCGCTCGTTGCCACGGCGGTCTTCAGGCCGTGCGCACGGCAGTTGCGGACGAATTCGACGGCGCCCGGCAGGGGGCCCAGCCGGCCGCGGATGATCTCGAGGTAGATCGCGTAAGTCCGCGCCTTGTCGTCCGGCATGCGCAGCGCGACGCCGTGCTTGGCCGCGACGCCGCCGAGGTAGCGATCCTCGCCCGCGCCGACGAACGGGAGAAAGTCGTCCGGGCGAACCGTGGTGCCGTGATTCTCGAGGAACATGCGGCACGCCGCCTCGCAGATGAACGGCTCCGAATCGCAGAGCACGCCGTCCATGTCCAGCAGCACCCCGCGCAGCCCGTTCGCACCGTCGTTCGATTTCATGTCCCGCGAGCCTACGGAGCCCCCCGCCCGCGGTCAACCCGGGGAACGTGAAACCTGAAACTTGGAACTTGAAACTTGGCCCCCGGGATTCAATGCTTGGCGGAATGGGAAAGGAGTCCGCCACATGAACGCCATCACCCGCCGCAGGTTCCTCGCATCCACCGCCGCCGTGTCCGCTGTTGCGGCCGCGCCGCGATCCCTCTCCGCCTCGGTCCGCACCCGATCGATCGGTGCGAACGACCGGTTGCGGATCGGGCTGATCGGCTCGGGCAGCCGCGGAATCGGGGCGCACATGACGTCGGTGAAGAAGTTTGCCACGGAGATGAACGTCGAGTTCTCCGCCGTGTGCGACCCTTGGCGCCTGGCGCGCGAGAATGCCGCCGCGAAGGCGAAGGAATGGTTCGGCCGGGATCCGAAGCAATTCGTCTCGTACCGCGACCTGCTGGCGTTCGAGGACGTCGATGCGGTCATGATCGCCTCGCCCGATGTCCATCACACGATGCACCTGGAGGCGACGGCGAAGGCCGGGAAGCACGTGTACGTCGAGAAGCCGATGGCGACGGACTTCGACCGGCTCGTGCGGGCGGTGGACGCCGTCAAGGCCTCGGGCGTCGTCTGCCAGGTCGGCACGCAGCTCCGCAGCCTGCCGGGCATGACCGGTGCGCGCGACGTGGTGCAGTCGGGGATTCTCGGCAAGATCACGCGCGTCGAGGAGGTCCGCAACAGCGAGCGGCCGTACTGGTACCAGTATCTGAAGGATGCGAAGGCGGAGGATGTCGACTGGAAGGAGTTCCTGGGCGATCTGCCGCGCCGTCCGTACCGCGCCGACGTGTTCACCGGCTGGTACGGGTACTACGACTTCTCGAAGGGCCCCGTGCCGGGGTTCGGCAGCCACTACATCGATCTCGTCCACTACATGACCGGCGCGAAGACGCCCGAGAGCTGCGTCTGCCTCGGCGGCACATTCTACTGGAAGGACGAGCATGCCTTCACGGCGCCCGACCAGTGCCAGGCGCTTTGGACCTACCCCGAGGGCTTCTTCGTCAGCTACGTGACCAACTTCGGCAGCGGCGCCGGCAACCTCAAGCGCCTCTACGGCGACAAGGGGATGCTCAAGTTCGACAACTGGAATGCGCCGACCTACAGCGCCGAGGGCGGGGCGAAGCGCGACGGCTCCATCCGCGGCGTGGTCGACGTCAAGCCGGTCGATCGCCCCGACCACTGGCTCGACTGGCTCCAGTGCATCCGCAACGGCGGCACCCCCCACGCCCCCATCGAAGCCGGCTTCCAGCACGCCGTCGCCGTGATCATGGCCATGACCTCCTACGACACCGGCCGCAAGGTCGTCTACGACGCGAAGAAGCGGACAATGAAGACCGTCTGACCCGGCAGTGCGGGGACTGTCCCTCTGTTCTCGTGACGTACTACTCGGACAGCCGGAGGAGCAACCACGGATTACACCGATACCACGGATGGGTAGACGGGCAGGACATCCGTGCGATCCGTGAAATCCGTGGTTTCCCGACGGTGTGCGGACAGAGGTCGGGTGGCGCCGCCGCTCCGCGGGCGCGCTCCGGGGGGCTTTGCGTTTGACTCACCCGATTCGGCCGGGCATTGTTTCCATGCGGGCGGCGCGGTCGGTCACAGCGCCGAAGATCGAGGAGGACAGGATGCAAATCCGGCAGCCGAAGAGACGGGACGCCGAGGAGGCAACGCGCGGGGAGCGCAAATGCACAAATTATGGATGCGATCCCTCTTCCTCAAAGAGGAAGATCCTCTTTGTGCTCCGTGCACTGACTCCAATCCTCGTCGTTGTATCTTTGTGCACGTCATGCATTCAAACGGAGTGCGCGATCAAACGGACTCACGAAAACGAAAGAAGACTGAATGATGCCATTGGCGACGATGATGTGGATACAGTAAAACGCTATATAAGAGCGAAAGGGGAATCGGACGAGATATGGAATTCCGCTGTATTGAGCTATGCCGCAATAAGCGGCAGCGGAAGAGTCCTGACCTATCTTGTCCAAGAACGTGGTGTCGACGTCAATGCTATCTACAACGGGCATACTCTGTTCGAATGGGCTATAGAAGCAGGATATGAAAGGGAACCGTGGCTCAGGCATTTGGCGCCACGATACGTATATCCAGAGAATCCGCAAATGGCCATTTGCGTTGCCCTGCTCCACAATCTGAATCGCAGCTTCAGTTCGAAGTACGCCTTATATATGCTCCTTAATGAAAAGGATCCGAGTTCTGATATAGCGGATCTGCTGAAATCAAGTTACGGCATGCGAATTCTTCCCGGATCTACTTTCGAAATGGGGAAACATGAAGGCAAGGATCCTCCTGTTTTGATGGTTAGTGTTATCGTGAAGAGCTATGATGAGAAGGCCAAGAGAGGTGTCGTGTGCTATCGCTGTTGTATAAATGATAACATCCCAAAGACATTTCGTTTCTTCTTTGCGGAGTATAGCGTCCGATGGGTACAGGATACCTGGGTGCTTACTCGGATAAGTGGGGGAGAAGAGTGACTGCGAAGGATAGCGATGGACGGTGTGGGGACAGAGAACGGGTGGCGCGGCCGCTCCGCGGGTGCGCTCCGGGGTCCGGACACCACGGATGGCGGTCCGCCTTCGACATTCTGCGGTTGGGCATTCTGCAGTTCTGCGGTTCGCCGTGGCGGCGACAGATTGCCCGAAACGCCCAGGGAGGATGGTGCAGGGGATGGGGACATAGAAACAGTGGCGGAGGCGCGGACGCGGGCCCAATTTGCGATCGAGGCAGGGGTGGGAAGGGAGGGAGGAATGGGGACATAGAAATAGTGGCAGAGGCGCTCGTGTGGACGTGATTCGGCGTTGAATCCGGGCGGAGGGCGGGGGCGGGTGCGGGATCAGGCGGCGGAATTTGACCTGCGGCGGCGGCGAGAAGGGGAAGGGATGGGTACGAAACGAAGGGCCAAGCAACGGATGGGGACATAGAAATAGTGTCAGAGGCGCTCGTGTGGACGCGATTCGGCGTTGAATCCGGGCGGAGGGCGGGGGCAGGGAGGATGGGGACATAGAAACAGTGGCGGAGGCGCGGACGCGGCCCCATTTGCGCTGGAGGCAGGGGTGGGAAGGGACGCGGAGGCTCTCGGCGGGGTCGTGGCGGCGGATCTGGAGTGCTCGGTGACCGCGTGGGGCGGAAAAGCGGACGGAATGGCTACGTCAGAGAAGGCCCTTCGGCATGAGCTCAGGGAAGGCCCCTCCGTTGCGCCGTCAAGGGCGGCGGTGGGGTGCGACGCCGAACGACGCCGAGGGGGTCTGGATCAGTTTGGGATGATCCGCAGGCGGCGCCAACAGCAGAGAGGCAGAGCGTCGAGCACCGACGGCTCGGCCCGGGCCAGACGATGACGCTTCATCTCGGCCTCCGAACGGACGCGGCGCATGATTTCGCGAACGAACAGCTCCGATCCGATGACCAGGCCGTCCACCCAATGCCGCACCCGGCGTCCCGCCGTCAGCGAGAATGCCGGCTGGGCCTTCGCTGTCGCAACCG
>CAYXFW010000191.1:0-5827 GCA_964464305.1 uncultured Verrucomicrobiota bacterium | reverse complement strand
GTCCACCCCCTGCACGGCAAGGACGCGGGCGATCAGCGCAAAGACGCCGATCGGCGCCGCGCGCATCACAAGGCCCACCATCGCCAGAAGGACCTCGTTCGTCTCTTCCAGGATCTTTCGTACGCCCGCCGCCCGCGTGCCGGTCACCGCGAGCGCCGCGCCGGCCAGGAGCGCAAAGACGATCACCTGAAGCATGTTGCCCGCGGCCATCGCAGCGATCGGATTGCGCGGCACGAGGTCGACGATGGCGTCCGCCAGCGGCGGAGCCTGCGGCGGCACCCACGCCGCGCCCGCCGCCACCGCGCCCGCGCCGGGCCGGATCAGGAGCGCCAGCCCGAGCGCGAGCGAGATCGCCGCCGCGGTCGTTGCGACGTAGAGGCCGAGGACCCGCCCGCCGATGCGCCCGAACCGCCGCAGGTCGCCGACGCCCGCCACGCCGCAGATGAGCGAGACCAGCACCAACGGGACAACCAGCATCTGGATCGCGCTGAAGAACAGGCGGCCCACGATGTCCAGCGCGCCACCGGACACAAGCCACACGTCGATCCACTGCGCCGTCCCCGGTCCCGCGCGCCGCAGCGCATTCAGCACCAACCCGAACGCCGCGCCGGCGCCGAGCCCGGCGAGGATCTTCGTGGTCTGGGCGAGCGGCTTCATGGCAGGGATCCTTCTCTCAAAGCGTGAAGGCCGGGATCTTGAGTAGTTCGCCGTCCTTCCGCGCCGACTGGTGGGCGACCACACCCGCGACGGTCATGTTCAGCGCCCACGCCACGTCGACCAGGGGCTTCCGCTTCTCGAGGATCGACAGCACGAATTCGTTCATCAGGTAGCCGTGCGACCCGCCATGTCCGCCCGCCTCGACGCCGGGTGGGAGCGGCGGGCGCTTCACGTCGGCCGTGTTCCGTTGCAGTCCGACGAAGGTCTTGTAGTAGGACCCCTTCTGCCCGCGCACCCGGCCCATTTCGCCGTTGTAGCCGGGCGTGTCCCAACTCACCGCCATCCGCGCCGATCCGCCCTCGCTGGTCTTGAAGAGCGCGATCTCCGTCCCAAACCCGTTGCCGTAGCGGCTCGTGCCCGGCTGCAGGTACGCCAGGGTGCTGGGCATGCCCATGCAACTGACCTCGGTGAAGCGCCCCCCCGTCACGCCGACGAAATAGGCGTTCGAATGCGTCGGGTACCATTGCGGCGGAAGCCCCTCGCGCCAGCCCTTGTAGGACGGAATCGGCGTGTCGTGGTAGTGAAAGTACTCGCCCTCGGCGTACACGATCTTCCCGAAGCCGCCCGCGCGGTAGATCTGTCGCATGGCGTAGAGGTCTTCGTGGAAGCACGAGGTCTCGAACATCATGTAGGTCAGGCCGCTCGTCTTCACGGCGTCGAAGACGAGCGCGGCGTCCTCCAGCGACCCGAACACCGCGGGCACCGCCGTGGCGACATGCTTGCCGTGGCGCAGCACCTCGATGCAGTGGCGCGCGTGGCTGGGGGCGTCGGTGGCGACAAAGACCGCCTCGATGCGGTCGTCCTTCACGAGTTCCTCCAGCGACGGATAGGTCTTCGCGCACCGGCACGCCTTCGCCAGCTCCGCGCAGCGGTCGGGGATCAGGTCGCTGACCGCCACGACCTCGACGTTCGGATGGTCCTGGAAGCCGAACAGCATGCCGAACTTGCAGTGGCCGCAGCCGACGATGCCCACGCGGACCCGCCGGTCGGACACCGGCGCCCAGCCGGCCGACGCCGCGGGGTCCGCGGCCGTCTTCTCGAAACCCTGGATCGGCGGGGGCTCCGCGCCCGCGGCGCGGGCGAGCCCGAAGGCGGCGGCCCCGGCGCCGACCCCCCGCAGAAACGACCGCCTCGGCATGGAATCGGCCCGTGCTGTCATGGATGAGCCCTCCGGTTCGGGGAACATCGAACGCCGGACATCGAACACCGAAGCGGCGCGGGATTCAATCCCCAAGATCCGGCGGGGCGCATGGCACTTCTGCGGACTGTGATCACGAGAGACGAGCGACGGCGGCCAAGATACGGCGCCCGAGCCGTCTTCTGTAGCTGCGACCGGTGGTCGCGGCCTTCATGCGCACCGTGGGCACTTGCCGGCCGCGACCACCGGTCGCAGCTACAGAGGACATTCATTCGCGACTCCTGATATCGATCCCCGCAGAATTGCCATGCGCCCCATCCGTGGAACCCCATCGCAAACTTGAATCTCGCGGCCGGAACGCCGGACGCGTATATTGTGCGCGCGCGTCCGGCCGGGCCGGCCGCGGCCGAACCATGTCGCAACGGGAATTCAAGGGAGATCCGCCGGACAGTCCCGCCTCGGTGGGCTGGACGAGGGTGAAGTCTGCGCGCCTCGCGGACAGCGCCTCGCCGTTTCCGCTGCAGATGGGCGGCTGCCTGTCCGCGGTCGACATGGAATACGAGACCTATGGCCGCCTGAACCGCGCGCGCGACAACGCGATCCTGATCCACCACGCCCTCTCCGGCGACGCGCATGTGGCCGGCTGGGACCGGGACGCGGTACGCATGGGCCGGACGTGGCGCACAACCCGGCCGGGCTGGTGGGACGCGATGATCGGCCCGGGCAAGCCGCTCGACACCCGCCGCTGGTTCTTCATCTGCTCGAACACGCTCGGCAGTTGCTACGGCACCACCGGGCCGGCCTCCATCGACCCTGCCACGGGCACCCCGTACGGCCTTCGATTCCCGATCGTGACCGTCGGCGACTGGGTCCGCCTGCAGGCCCGCCTCATCGACCGCCTCGGCATCCGGCGCCTGCACACGGTGATCGGCGGCTCCCTCGGCGGCCAGCAGGCCCTGGAGTGGGCGCTGGCGTTCCCGGACCGCGTCTCGAACTGCGTGGTGCTCGCCTCCGCCGCGCGCCTGACTTCGCAGGGCCTCGGGTTCAACGCCGTCGCCCGCCACGCGATCCTGAGCGACCCGAACTTCCGGAACGGCGACTACTACGGCGGCGGCGCGCGGCCGACCGCCGGCCTCGCCGCGGCGCGCATGATGGCGCACATCACCTATCTCTCCGAGAAGGGCATGCACCGGAAGTTCGGCCGTCGTCTGAAGGAGCCGGGCAAACGGACGGTGGGCTTCGGGGTCGAATTCGAGGTGGAAAGCTACCTCGACCACCAGGGCAAGTCGTTCGTCGAGCGGTTCGACGCCAACAGCTACCTCTACATCACCCGCGCGATGGATCTCTACGACGCCGCGCTCCAGTGGGGCGGCGGCGACCTCGTCGCGGCGTGCCGCCGCGTCACCGCGCGCCCGATGATCGTATCGTTCTCGTCCGACTGGCTCTACGCGCCGGAACTCAGCCGCGAACTCGCGCTGGCCTTCACGCGCGCCGGCCGCCCGGTGACCTACGCCGAAGTGCCGTCGGACCTCGGCCACGATTCGTTTCTTGTCCAGGCGGATGAGGTCGGGCGCCTGCTGCGGGGCTTCCTCGCCCCGGGAGGCCGCGCATGAGGCCGAAACGCGCCGCACGACGGGCGATCGGGGGACGCACGCCGGCCGGCGGGAACCGTCCGCTTCGCGACGCCGCGCCGGAGGTCCTTCGCAATCTCCCCCCCGCACTCGCCGCCGCCGGCCGCGAACTGCTGGCCGAGTACCGCCGCCGCGCCGCCCGCCCCATGCCCGCGGCGCCGGAGGGACGGTGGCAGGACGACCGCATCGTCCGCGGGATTCCGCGCCGCGCCTCGGTCCTGGACCTCGGCTGCGGCGAAGGCGACCTGCTGGCCCGGCTGATCCGGAGCAAGGGCGTCCGCGGCCAGGGCGTCGAACTCGACCCGTCCGCGGTGATGCGCTGCGTCGAGCGCGGCGTGCCCGTGTTCCAGACCGACCTCGACCAGGGCCTTGCGGGTTTTCAGGACCAGTCGTTTGACTACGTGGTGCTGGAGGAAACGCTGCAGACGCTCCACCGGCCCCTCAAGGTCCTTCGCGAGATGCTGCGCGTCGGCCGCCTCGGCATCGTGTCCTTCCCGAACTTCGCGTGGTGGCGCATCCGCATGTCGCTGCTGGTCGACGGCCGCATGCCGACCACCGAGCGGCTGCCCTATCGCTGGCACGACACGCCGAACATCCACCTGTTCACGCTGCAGGACTTCCTCGACTGGATCGCGCGGGAGCACGTGAAGGTCGTCCGCGCCTTCGCCTTCAGCGACGGCCTCGTCCGCCCCCTCAAGTCCGACGACGCCCTGAACGCCGAGGAGGCCCTCTTCTTCCTGTCACGGTGACCCGCGAGTCCCGTGCGGCTCGGAGCGGTCATGGCGGGGGCGGCGCGTCCGGCAACCCCTCGATGGCCCTGGCCACATCCTCCCTGAATTGAACGAGGTTGCGCGGATCCGGCGAATAGTTGTTGATGGCCACGGCAACATTCCGCGGCACGGCGAGCAGCGCCTCGCACTTCGCGATCCGCCCGACCTCGTGGGGATTCGCCGCCCTGAAGCGCGCAAGCCGTCGCTCCAGCAGCGCCAGGTACTCGTAGTCCTCGATGCCGTCCCGCAGGTTCTCCAGCCGGAGCGAGGGATAAATCCTGCCATCGGGGCCCGGATACACCAGATTGCCGTCGCCGTTCTTCAGGTCGCGTTTGCCGGTGTTGATATTGAGAAAATAGGGCTTCCATTTCGCCTTGGGCCACTTCTCCTCGGCATCCTGGTTCGTCGTCCATTCGCGGTTGATGCACCAGTAGTTGATCCCGGCCACCTTGTACTTGTAGCTGAGGGTCATGATGATCCTGCAGTCGTACACCGGATAATCGAGATGAAAATCGGGGAAGGGATGGGCGCCGCCCGCGGTATACCACCATATTTCCCGGCCCGGCTTCTTCCGTTCCTCCTCAATCCCCGCCAGCTCGGTTGCGAAGAAGTTGAACGGGATCATCCAGACATTCCAGATATCCAAATCCGCAAGTTCCTTCGTCGGATAGGAGGATTGGATGAACTTCAGGCCGGGAAATTCCTTCTTGAATCGGCGCTCGATACCTATGACGTCGTCCATCGTGTAGAGGTACCGGTGGACGGCCAGCTCGTCGAACGAATGGAAGTAGGCCGCATCGAAGCACCCGGCTTTCCTCACCCGGTCGACCACGCCCCTGTAATACTCGATCGTTCGGGACATCTCCGGGTCCGACATCTTCGTGCGGGTCTCGAAATACTTCAGACTCACGAAGTCGATGCCTTTGTCCTTCAGCGCGGCGAGGTATTCGGGCCTGGGATAGATGTCGATGCCCGAATACTTGTCGGTGGGAGGGATGCGAAACTTGAGCAGAAACTCGTAGATGGCCATGCTTTGCCGTTCGCTGAGCTCCTTGTAGCCGTACCATTGCTTGTATCGCAGCTCCTCCGAGAACCCGAACCCGATCTTCAGGCTGTTCCGGGCGGGCAATGTAAAGTCGAAGACGGTCAGGGCAACATTCACCTCGCGCGTGAAGCTGCCGTGCGACACCACGATCTTCCCCGTGTACTTCCCGGGCAGCACGTTCGGGTCGGCATGAATGCGGACATAGACCGGCGTGAAGTCGTTCCTGCGGACCTGCACGTCCGTCCCTCCCTCGACAATGACGTCGGGGATCCATCCGACGAAGTCGACCGGGATGTCCGGCTTCTCGGTCTCGATGCTCTCCACGACCGCCCATTCGATGGCCGCCGGCGGGATGGCGCACCTCCCGCTCTCGTGAACGAGCTCCTTGACCTCGACACGGATATCGCGGCAGTCCGCGCCGGGATTGCCGAACAGGCAGATCTGGAATCCCTCGCGTTCGTTCCGGGCCATGCTCAGCCGCATGTCCGACGAGAAGACAGGGACCTGGTTCACGGCATTCGTCATC
>CAYXFW010000190.1:0-5829 GCA_964464305.1 uncultured Verrucomicrobiota bacterium | reverse complement strand
TCTCCCCCGGGAATCCGACGATGAAATCGGAGCGGATCGCCGCCTCCGGCAGGCGCGCGCGGATGCGGGCGATCAGGCGGCGGTAGTCGTCGACGGTGTAGCCGCGCCGCATGCGGAGCAGGACCTCGTCATCCCCGGCCTGTGCGGGCACCTCGATGTGCGGGCAGATGCGCGGCTCGGCGGCGACGGCGTCGAGGATTCGGTCGGTGAGGTGGTTGGGGTGGCTTGTGAGAAACCGCACGCGAAGCAGTCCCTCGACGCGGGCGACAGCGAGCAGAAGGTCCGCGAGGTCGGGCCCGCCGGGGAGGTCGAGGCCGTAGCGGTCGACGATCTGGCCGAGCAGCATGACCTCGCGCGTGCCAGCGGCGACGAGCGCGCGGACTTCCGCCAGAATGTCGGCGGCGGGCCGGCTTCGTTCGCCGCCGCGGCGGTAGGGGATGATGCAGTAGGTGCAGGCATGGGAGCAGCCGAGCACGACGGGCACGTTGGCAGTGACCGAGCCTGCGAGGACGGCCGCGGCCGGTATCTCGCCGTTCTGGGCGGCGTCGCGGGCGAGGCGGTCGAGTTCATCATCGGACCGCCCCTCGGTCTCGTCGGGCAACAGCGTGCCGACGAGCGGGGAGAGGTCGGAGGGCGGGAGGAAGTAGTCGACGAAGGCCAGTTGCTCGCGCAGACGGGCGGCGGGTCCGCTCCGCGTTCCGACGAGGCAGCCCATGAGGGCCACCTTCAGGTCCGGACGGCGTTTCTTCCAGGCCTCGAGTTCGCGAAGCCTGGCCCAGGCCCGGTCCTCGGCCTGCTGACGGACGACGCAGGTGTTCAGGATGACGAGGTCGGCATCGCGCGCATCGGCGCAGGCGGTGTAGCCGGCCTGGGCGAGGCGCACGGCCAGATGGCGGGAGTCCGCCTCGTTCATCTGGCAGCCGATGGTCCAGAGGTGGTACTTCACGGCTTTGTTCGCCCCCGGGATCCGGTGCGGCCGGGGGCGGCGAGGAACGGCTCCACGTCGAGTGCGGCGAGGGCGGCGACCTCGATTTCCGTTTCCATGGGCCGGCCGAGGAAGGTCAACAGGATGCGCACGCGCTCGTGCGCCGGGAGAATCCGGGTCACGACGGCTTCCAGCCCCATGAGGGGGCCGTCGATGACGGTGGCCGCATCCCCGGCTTTCAGGGCGGGGTTCACGACCCGGATGTCGCCGTCCTGCATCTCCGCCCTCAGTGCGGCAAGGGTCGTCGCGGGGAGTTCGGCGTAGCGCTCGCCGAAGCGTACGATGCCCCGGACGCCGGATGTGTAGACGACGGCCTTGAGCGACTGGGCAAGGTCAAACCGGGCGAAGAGGTACGAGGGGAACAGGGCCTCGGTGAACCAGACGGGGCCGCGCCGCGTGGGACGTCGGAACCGGATCCTGGGGCAATAGGTCTCGATCCCGTCCATCCGGCGGAGCCGCGCCGCCGCGAGGTGTTCGCTCTTGGCGAGGGTCCGGACGCAGTACCAGCGGGGGGCGGGCGCGGCCGGGGGCGCGGGCGGGCGTTCGTCGGGCGTCGTCATGGCCGGGCACGGCCGGCTAGGGCAGGCCGATTTCGCGCGCAATGGCGTCGGCGCGGCGGGCGGCGCGGAAACGGTCGAGGGCGCCGATGGACTTCGCGAGGGCTTCCACGTTTTCTTTCGCGCGGGTTTCGCCCTGACGGGCGGCGAGGAGGCTCCACGCATAGGCTTCGCGCAGATCCTTCGCCACGCCTGAGCCCTCCGCGTAGCACGCGCCGAGGCAGGTCATGGCGGGAAGATAGCCCTTTTCGGCGGCGCGGCGGTACCAGGCGAAGGCCTGTTCGGGCGCCCGATCCGTGCCCGCGCCCGATTCCATGTGCCAGGCGAGGAGGTACTGGGCCTCGGGGTGGTCGAGGTCGGCCGCCTTGCGAAGCCAGGGGATCGCCGCGGCGGGATTCTTGGGCGCGCCTTCGCCGCTGGCATAGGCGACGCCGAGTCTCGCCATGGCGCCGGCATGCCCGGTGTCCGCTGCGCGGCGCAACAGGGCGATGGCGCGGGCTTCATCCTTCGGCACGCCGTCTCCGCGGAACAGGTTCTCGGCCACGCGGGTCATCGCGTCGGCGTTCCCCTGCAGGGCCGCCTTGGCCCACCAGTCCAGCGCCGCGCGCGTATCGCGGCCCACGCCGCGCCCGGTGAGCAGCCGGTCGCCGTACTCGACCTGGGCGGCGGTGTCGCCGCGTTCGGCGGCATCGCGGACGATCGCCGTCTCGGCGTCGGCCTCGTCCTCGGTCGCCGCGGCGGCGGGCATCACGGCCCAGACGGTCGCCACACAGGCGGTCAGCGGAAGCATCCACAGGTGTTTCATCGTGTCCTTTGACCCTCCGGCATCCGCAGCCGACCGCCACCGGCCGGATCGGCAGCGGAAGGACGGATCATAAGGCCAGCCGCCGCCCGCTGCAACATGAGAAGAGAAGGGAGAGGGGAGAAGCAAGGAGGGGAGAAGGAAGAAGGGAAGTGTGGAATTGTGGAAGGTCGGGGGGGGAACCTGAAACTTGAAACTTGGAACTTGAAACTCCGCTCCGTCAGGCCCGGGGGACGATCCGGCCGACGATGCGACGGAGCAGGGTCTTGAGGTGCACGTTCTGAAGCGGTTCCAGCGAACGCACGGCGGCGTTCTTATGGTGCTCCATCATCTGAAGCGCCCGCGCCGGGATGTCCGCGGTGCGGATGAACTCCCGGAGATCGAAGCCGGCTGCGTTCTGGGCCGGTCGAAGCCACGCCTGCTCGACCGCGGTTCGCCGGCAACCGGCCGCGGTCTCGATCGCGAGGGCGGAGAGAATGGACATCCGGGGGCGCGCGACCACAGCGGACGGGGGTGGAGCGTGAAGGTCGTCGAGGTCGTCGCGGATCTGGTAGGCGATGCCGAGGGCGGCGCTGTAGTCGCGAAGGGCCGATTCGACGCCCGGATCCCGGCCGGCGGCGGCGATCGCGCCGAGACGGAGGGCGATCTCGAAGGCCGGCGCCGTCTTGCGAAGGAAGATGTCGAGCACGGCCTGGGTCGACAGGGGTGTGGGGTCGCGCATCCACGCCAGTTCGCCGCCCTGTCCGTGGCACAGCGTGCGGTGGCCGTCCGCCGCGACTTCGATCATCGCGCGCACATCCTCCGCCGGCGCGCCGCACCGGGCGATGAGCCGGTAGCCGTCGCCGATCATCGCATCGCCGACGTTGATGGCGACGGGCGTGCCGTGCTCGACGTGGACCGTGTCGACGCCGTAGCGCATGGCGTCGTCGTCCTCGATATCGTCGTGGATCAGCGATGCCTTGTGGAAACACTCCACCGCGAGGGCGAGATCCCGAACGCCGCCGGGAACCACGGATTCCGGCGCTCGCAGCGCGCGCCAGACGGAGGCGAGCAGGAACGGGCGCCACCGTTTTCCGCCGCGCAGCATCCAGGTCCGGGCGATCCGGTCCACCGCGGCCTCGGGGACACCCATCCGGGCGTCGAGCGCCTCCGGCGAGAACCATCCCCTCACGTCCTCGGCGAGCCGGTCGAGGTCGGCCCGGCCCATCCAGGTTTCCCCGGACCGGAGACGGATGGCCTCGGCAATCCAGTCCGTGTCGACGCTCGTCTCATGGCATCCGTCCTGGAGCAGCGGGATCGCCAGACCCGGCACCGCCTCGGCGGAGAGGTGGGGAAAGGCCCGTTCGAGCACGGCGAGGCAACTGACACCGATGACGCCGTCCACTTTGCCGCTTTCGATGAGACGGGTGACGACGGTGGCGCCTTCAGCGACGAGGACCACGTAGCCCAGAGCCTCGGCCTCGGCCTGGAGCGCGCCGATCGGACACCGCCCGCACTGCTCGCACAGCACGCCGAGGGCGTCGATCGAGGCGGGACACGTCGCGCGGTCTCGCAGGCATTGCGGCAGAAGGATGACCCGCCGTTCGAACGGAATCCGCGCCACGGTATCGCGCCAGATTGCGTTGCTCACGAGAACCGTCAGGAAGTCCGTGTAGGAAACCGGCAGCGCGTTGCGCACGGCGATCTGACGCGCGTGGGCGCGCAATTCATCAACGGGCAGCGGCGGCACGAGGCGCCGGTCGGCGACGTGCTCGTCGGCTGCGATCCGCAGGGCATTGCGCCCGGCCGCATCGGGCGGCATGCGGGCTCCGGCGGTCTCCCGGTCGCCGGGGGCGGCCGGACGCTGGGTTGCGGACTCATCCATAGGCGCCCAGTCCGAAAAACACGTTGCGTTTGGCAGCGCGGTAGAGCCAGTGCCGCTCGGGAATGGCCTGCGCGCCCATCTCGTGGTCGGGGCGGGCCTGCATCGCGCGCAATTCGGCCGCCGCCGTGCCGCGGCCGGAGGTGTCGCGGGCCCCGGCTGTTTCGACGTAGTCCAGCAGGCGGTCCGGGCGACGCATCAGGATGCAGCCGCCTCCGACCTCCGCGAGCCGCGCGCGGGCGTCGGCGAGGAACGTGGATCCGGCCACGACCTCGGCCGTGCGGCTGCCGTCGCCGATGTTGTCGGTCGCAAACTGGATGATGGGACAGGGCTCGAGGTCGCCCGCGGGGCCGACGTGATGGCTCAATCCGGCCGCGGCGGGGCATAGTCCCTTGCCGTCGGCGTCCCAGTAGGCGTCGACAACCATGATGGGCGCGCGGGTGCGGGCGTCGACGAGGAACCGCCGCAGCCGGAGGATCTCGTCCGCCGACAGCGCGATCTCTGGCGTGGGGCGGGGACCGACGGGGCGGTAGATATAGTACCAGGCGTAATGGACGCCACGCCCGATCAACTCGTTCAAAAACCCGTCGGTCGCAAGTTCGCCGAGGTTGGTGCGGCAGACGCTGGTGGCCACGCCCGTGATCAGGCGGTGGCGCCGGCAGTGGGCGAGGGCGTCGAGGGCGCTTCCGAAGACGCCGCGGCCCCCGCGACGCTCGTCGCCGGACTTCTCGCGGCCCTCGATGCTGATGAGAGGCGTGACGTTCCCCAGCTTCCGCAGTCGCGCCGCGACGGCATCGGTCAGAAACGTGCCGTTGGTGAAGAGCTGGAAGTAGGCCTCCGGGTGTCGCGCGAGAACGTCGAACAGGCCCGGGTAGAGCAGCGGTTCCCCGCCCAGCAGGCCGAAGAATGAGGATCCACGGCTCTGCCACGTTGAAATCAACCGGTCGAGCACGGCCGGATCGATCGACCGGGGAGGGGAGGAAGGGGTGACCCAGCAGCCCTGGCACGCAAGATTGCAGTCGTTCGTCAGGGAGATGAACAGAAATGGCGGTACGAGTCCCGGGCCGGGCGTCGCTCGGCGGAGGCGGCGGAGCGCGCGCATGCCTTTCCACCCGGCGTTGACGGCGAAGCGCATCAGGAGCCGGGGCGAGGGCTCCGTCAGCATCCGGTGGGCGAGGCGGAGGATCATGTCCGTCCCTCCGCGCCGGGCTTGCGGGAGCAGCGCTCCCGTTCGGCCATGGCGAGCCGGAGTTTGTCGGCGTCGAGCAGGCGCGCCGCCGCGCGGCGTCGTCGTTCGGCGAGCGCGGCATCGATATCCTGGCCCAGCAACTCGTTCAGTTCGCGGCGCGCCCGGGCTTTCTCGGCTTCCTCGTCGGCGATCGGCGACCCGTCGATCGGCGCCTCGGTGTGTTTCGGAAAGATAATCGCCGTGTGCGGACAGATGCGCGCGCACGCGGGGCAGTGGGGTTTGCAGTTCTCCGGATGATGGACCTCGATGCGGCCGTTCTCGAGCGTGTAGACGCCAAAGAGACAGAACTCCAGGCACTGGCGGCAGTCCGTGCAACGCGCGCGGTCGATCACGGGAAACCAGGGGAGCCAGGGAGGGTGGAGGGTGGAGGGAGGG
>CAYXFW010000189.1:0-5871 GCA_964464305.1 uncultured Verrucomicrobiota bacterium | reverse complement strand
GCCATCTTGCCACCTCATCTCTCCGCGCGCCAACCCCGAGAGACAGATTGCAGCGATGTTCGTTCGCATTCAATCCGATGCCCGGCACAAACGGCCGGTCGCGGAGCCGAAACCAGGATGCTACGGGTTGGCAGAGCACTCGCTGAATCGCCTTGGCTCAGATTGCGCGCCCAGCCTTCACCGATGGCTGGTCCAGCACCCAGCGCCACGACCCGTCAGCCTGCTTGCGGGCAACCTCTGCCGTAACATCCCCATTGGGGATCCTGGTTGAGGTCAGGGCGAGACCGCCTTGGACGAGCGGGACGGATTGAACCCCAGGCTCGAAAGTCAGTTTCCGCGAAATCAGAGATCGATAGAAGCCCCTGATCTGATCATGGCCTGTCAGGAAAGTGCCGGACGAGTTGGCGAGCACTGCACCCTCCTCGTAGAGGCTCATCAAGCCCTCCAGATCGCCCGCGTTGAGGCATTCAAGGAACAGCTGCCCGATTTGCTCCGGCCTCTCTGCTTTTCGGATCATAGCACCCACCCTCACAAAGAACACCCCGCGATTACCGTTCGTAAGCTCTTGGATGACGGTACTCTCCGTTTCACGAAATGCCAGGTCGGAAGAGCTGGTTCGAGGTCCTGGGGTCATTTGTTGCCCATCAGAGCCATGATCCCTGCAATGATGACGGGCAAAAGCAGAAGCAGCCAGCCAGCGAATGCGACCAGGCATCCGGGAGTAGGGCTGGTGATCGCGGGCCTTCCCATCCCGACGCCGGTGTATCCCCCCATCGCGTCGCTGAACCAAATGCACGCCATCGGGAGAATGAGACTGAGCCCAACCTTAAACGCCATCTCCCCGTCGGCTGCAAGATAGGCGACGACCAAATAGGCCACCGCAATGATCCCCGACAGGATTCTGCTCTTCATCTTTGCAGCTAACGTCTGGGCTGACGTTTCGACGAGTCTTCGAGCCGCAACACCTGGTCTCTGGTCAGCTCTTTCATGTTTGCAGTGCCATCCACAGGGCCAATGCACAAACCATGGCGTAAATCACCGTGAAAGCGGCAACGCCGATAGCGACGCACAGGACAACTGTCGGTGTACACAAAGCACTGTATCGCCATGATGCGACCCAAAGGACCAGAACGCCGACGGGCATCGCGGCACTCAATCCTCCAAGATGCCACAGGGAGAGGTTCTGGATGGGATGCAGCCCCCATGGAAAACGGATAGCCCACAAGATCTCGCCGAGGGCTCTATAGTGGAATAGGGGAATTGGAAGCGAGAGAAGGACGAGGACACCGTAGACTCCACGAGCCTTCGCATCTGGTGTCGCAAGTTTCATTTCCTGTCGCTGTTGCCGAACGTGCCAGTGAGGGGCGCGTCAACGTGTACCCTCGGACATAGGATTCCGCGTCTTGGATTTGGCTGCCGCGGAAGCAGTGAGATCCGTGTCCCAGTCAAGCCGCAACCATGGGCTGGACGGATCAGTCCTGAGTTTCTCGAAACATCGTTGTGTTCGGGCTCCGTTCTCCCGCGTCTGTTTGAGTGACCAGAATTCGCGGCCCACTACATGGTTCTTGCCCAAGTCCTCCCAGGACTTAAAGGTCCTCTGTAGTAACGCGGCAGCAGGCATAATGCGCTCCCATGCCTCGTCTTCAGTCAAGTACCCGACAATGTAGCCCCACCCGCACAGGGAGATGTATCGGGAGAAGTCCCATGCCGTTATGCTCTTGGCGCCAAGCTCATCCCCATACTTCAAAACGACCTCAACCCTGTTGCTTACCGATGGGTTGCTTGCGACATTCTGACGAATGTCAGCCAGTTGTTCCGGCGAGGCGGTCGAAAGGTCTTTGGCCATCGCGTCGAACTGCTGGCGGTGCCCACTCTCCTCGATCCACTTCAGCGTTTCGAGGAGTTCCGCGCGGTTGTGGGTGTTCCACCACTTCGCAAGGATGTCTTGCCAGACCTTAATCTCTTCCGGCGTACGTTCGCATCCGCCAAGCATGTCGTGTCGGCGGCCGTTGATCTCGGTAAGTACTGCACACGTTGCCAGAGCCCATGACTTCTGTGACTCCGACGGGGGGAAATATGCCTTGGCTCGTTCAATCCGCCGCGGCTTCTTCTGAGTGGCGCATCCGTTTGCTGCAAACAACAGCAGAACGAAGAGGCCGGCAATCAACCGCCGAGACGAATTGTTCATATGGACTCCTTTGCGCGGAACGTCACCGGTCTGGGCAGCGCATTAGCGACATGGCCAACACCGGATCGTTGGGTCTTCATTTCTGGAACATCTCGAGGGACATCGAGCACACGGTCTGCCGCCGACGGAGAGAGCCGCCCCAGCTTCTTGACCAACCGGGTCTTGTCCACGGTTCTCAACTGGTCCAGCACAACCTGCCCTTCGACGCCATGGAACGTGCATGCCACACGCGTTGGGTACTCGCGACCCTTCGCCGTCATGGGCGCAATGATTGCCGTACCGACATGATGGTTCATCTCGTCCGGCGAGACTACCGTACAAGGACGTGTCGTCTTGATCTCGCGCCCGATCGTTGGATCGAGTGCCACGAGGAAGACATCGAAGCGACTCACTTCCATTGCCATTCCTCGTCATCCCATCGTGTGGGAATAGGCACTCGGTCGAGTAACGCGTCGTTCCCCTGGCGGGCCATGGACTCGAACGCGGCGCCCCAGCCGTCTCGAGGGCGTCGGGGTGAATGAATGAGGACCATGCCGTCCCTCACATCCATCTCGACTTCTCCGGCAAGGCCGCACTGTTCTATGAACGGCTTGGGTATCCGAACCCCGCGCGAGTTTCCGATGGGTATCAACGTCGTTTTCATGCCCGCAATGTCGCCACATTGTGATTACGTATCAAGCTGCACCTCCCTGCCCGACCGCTTGCACGGCAGACCGCCGGCGACGCACGACGCGCCATTTCTTCCGTGCCCCCACACCGACTCTTCCATCGGGGTCGATTCCATCCGCTCGCATGAGGAGGCCGCGTGCGTCAGCCTCGCCCGCCGCGGAGCACGATACCCAGCAGGCGCACCGAGGGATGGGGGGAGACGGCGGCGGCGGCGAGGATCGGAGGGGTTCGCGGATCGGCCGCAAAGCGCATCGCGGCCAGGCGGACCAGGTGCGCGTGGATCTCCGGACTCCGGGGCCGGTCGCCGACGTTCCCATAGTCCGCGGCGAGGGCCTCGGCGAATCCGTCCAGCGCATCAGGGATCGTCATCTTTGTCAGCGCAATCGCCGCGGCCGATCGCACGTAGGCGTTCTCGTCCCTCAACAGCATGCGGAGCCGCGGCACACACCCCGGCTTGTCGATCCGTGCCAGCGCATTGGCGATCTGGATCCGGAGATCGGCCAGGCGCCGCTTCTCGTCCTTCGTGTCGTCCTTCCGCCCGGCGAGCGCGCTGAGCAGCTGCACGCCCGCGCTTCGCTGCGGCGGACGTTTGCCGATCAGCATCTCCAGGACCGGCAGGCCGGAGAGATCGCCGTGCTTCGCCAGAGCCTCGACGATGCGGACCGCCGTGTAGTCCCACTCGGGGTTCTCGAGGCTCTTCCGCACCAGATCGATCTTCGCGGGGTCGCCCAGTTCCAGCATGCCGACGGCGATCCACGTCTTGAGCCACTGGTCATCGCGGTAGAGGTCGACCGTCTCCGCAAGCACCTTGCCTCCGCGCTTGCCGCCATGCTTCACCAGCACACGGACGATGTCCGGCCGCAGCTCGGGGTCCGTATCGGACGACATGAAGCTCTTCCGCACTTGGGCCAGCTGCTTCTGCGACCAGACGAAACCCGCGTCGTCGCCCGCCTCGATGAGCAGGCTTCCCGCGTAGAAGTTGTCCCACGGGTTGTTCAACGTCATCAACCCGCCTCGCGTCATGCCCTTCAGCGTTTCGATGACGCTCATGTCCTTGTACGTCAGCAGCAGGCTGCGCAGGGCGGCGCGCTTGACCTCCGAGCCCACAGCCATCCCCTTCTTCAGGCGGCTCAGCGCAGGGACGGCACGCGGGTCGCCGGCCACGTCCAAGGCGAAGATCGCATCGCCGTAGGAGTCCGCGTGCAGGATGCCCTGCGTGAACTCGATCAGCTTGTCGACAATGGCGTCGTGCTTATCCTTCGGCAGGGACGGGTCGGAAGCCAGGAAGCCGAGCAGCCGCAGGGCGGGGTTGATCTTCTCCGTATCCCGGGTGTTCAGGGTCGCCATCAGGAAATCGTACGCGCTGTCCGGCCGAGCGAGGACCAGGCCTTTGACGCACCGGGCCTGCAGGTCCGGATAGGGAATGTGCTTCATCCCGAACTCGAAGAAGTCGGCGGCGTCCTGCGTGTAGCCCGCATGGGCCAGTTGGAACGCCGCATCGATCCAGGAGTCCCAGTCGCCGGCGTACGAGCTTTCCACATTGGCCCCGGCATCTGCGACGATGTCGTCCCGCGCCGCTCCCATGCCGATTCCGGTCAGCACGCCGAGCGACATGGAGATCTGTTCGTCCTTCGTGACGCGCGCCTTCTCCTTCAGCGACGACACCAGTTGGTCGAGGGCTTCCTTGCGCTGCCCCGCAGAGAGCCGGTCCTTCCCCTCCTCGACGAGGAAGTCGACCACGACCCCGTTGTACTCGCTGGCAAGCGCCTTGGAATCGAGGAGGGGCTGCAGCCCCTCGGCGGGCGCGGCAGCCGGCTCCTTCTTCACGACCGGCGTCGGCGCGGTCGGCGCTTCCGGTGCGACCGGCGGCGCGGGTGCGGCCTGCGCAGGCGGGGGCATCGCAACCGGCGGCACGGGCGCCTCTGGCAGGGCGGCAGGCACGGCCGCGGCCGGTGTCGGGGCAGCGGCGGACGCGGGGGCGGACACGCCCGCCAGCATCTTCACAACATCCGTCAGTCCCTTACGCTCGGCGATCTTCAGGGGCGTGTCGCCGTTCATCAGCCGCGCGTCGGGGTTCGCGCCGGCCTTCAGAGCCTTCTCCACACCCGCCGCATCGCCGCGACTTACGGCGGAGAAGAGCGCGTTGTCTTCGTCTCTTCCGGCGGGGGCGGCCAGCGGCGCCAGCAGCAGGATTGCGGCGGCGGTCAGGAGTCTCGTGCGACGGTTCATGCCAGTCCCCTCCCTTGTTCCAGGGGAACGGTGCACCAACGGCGTGGGAATCACAATCACGATCCGGGTGCCGGTCGCGAGGCGAGGCCGCGGGCCCGGACCGTGGACGCCAGATCGCCCGCGACAGACCACGCCCCATTGCTTCCATGTCCCCACGCCGCCGTTACGAATCAAACAACCGCTACGAGTAAGCCGGCCATCATCCTACACGAGATCGCGGCTCGTTTTCATCGGGTGGTTGGGCAGCAGGCGCCGTTGCGACCGATCTCGAGACGCTACGGCCGGCGTCGATGATAGCTGCTGCGTACTCACTCGCCGCCCGTACATAACGCTCAAATCCAGTGTGGCCAACGGCAACGGCATCCCCGGCCTTCAGCCCCAACCACGGGCAGAGTTCGATCAGTCGTACGTCAGCGGTGCCAGAGCGATGAACTATCACGTTACGCACTGCCGCGAGTTCGTTTAAGTCCCGACGAACGGCCTCCGAAATCGATGGCGCTAATCCGAACGGCTTAAGGAGGCACGCAAACCGACCTACACCAGGCTTAAGCGTTGCGCCGAGTTCACGCTCAAGAACGCCCACCAGAAAGCGCATGCGTTCCTCACCGCTCAGGCTTTCATACTCAGCTACGCGCACGCGAATGCTATTCATCTCGGGAACTGTGAGGCATGATGGGTAGGTTGTGAGCCACCGAACCAAGAAATCACGACAGGCAGATTCGAGTGCTCCCCAGATCAGGACGGACGCGGCGCTATGCAGTTGAGGAAGATCAGCTTGTACCTCC
>CAYXFW010000188.1:0-5878 GCA_964464305.1 uncultured Verrucomicrobiota bacterium | reverse complement strand
CCGCACGGAGGGGACGTCGCGGATCGAGTCTGCGCGTCGCGGGGCGGGCGAGGTCGCGTGGCCCGTCATCACGTCGACGCTGACCACGGTGGCCGCGTTCGTTCCGCTGATGTTCTGGCCCGACATGATGGGCCAGTTCATGTGGTTCATGCCGTGGACGATCATCATTACCCTGTCGTCGTCCCTGTTCGTCGGCCTCGTGATGAACCCGGCCGTCTGTTCGTTCCTCATCCAGGCCCGGCCGCGGGAGGCCCACGAGCGTCGGCATCCGTTCGTTGCGGGGTACGAGCGATTCCTGCGCGGCATCATCGCGCACCGCGGCCCGTCGCTGGTTCTCGGGCTGCTTTTTCTGATCCTGTCGTTCGTCGTCTACGGGAAGCTGGATCTCGGGGTCGAGCTCTTTCCGACCGTCGATCCGCGCAACGCGCAAATCTACGTCAAGTTTCCGCAGGGAACCTCGATCGAGCGGACCGACGAGACGGTCCGCCGCATCGAGGCGCTTGTGGCCGACCCGGACATCAAGTTCATGCTGACGACGGTCGGCGCCGGGGCCGGCGGCGACGCGTTCTTCGGCATGGGCACGGGTGGACCGAACCAGGCGAAGATCCATATCGAGTTCCACAAGATGGAGGCGCGCAAGGGAAACAGCTTGGCCCTCGTCAACCGCATCCGCGAGTCCATGCCCGTCGTGCCCGGGGCGGAGATCCTGGTCGAGCGCGAGAAGGAGGGGCCGCCGACCGGCGCCCCGGTCGAGATCGAGGTCTCCGGCGACGACTTCGACACGCTGCGGCAACTGGCGTCGGACATCACCGGGATCGTGTCCGTCATCCCCGGCGTGGTGGACCTGCGGGACGATTTCGAAGACGCCCTCCCGGAACTCCAGTTTCATGTCGACCGCGAACGCGCGGCGCTGCTTGGCGTCGACACGAGGTCCATCGGGAATTTCCTCCGCATGTCGCTCTTCGGGATGGAGGGCGGCCGTTTCCGGGGCGACAAGGACGAGTACGACACCACGGTCCGCCTGCCCGAGGGCCAGCGCAACACGCTCGCGTGGCTGGATCGCGTGCAGGTTCCGACGATGGCGGGCGCCACGGTGCCGATCACCTCGCTCGGGGAGTTCCGGTATTCCGCCGGGCGCGGGGCGATCCAGCGCAAGGACCAGAAGCGCGTGATCAAGATCAGCGCCAACGATGCCGGGCGCGGGGTCGACAAGATTCTCGCGGATGTGAAGGCGCAGGTCGGCCGCCTCCCTCTGCCCAGGGGCTATGCGGTCGCGTACACGGGCGAAAACAAGGAGATGCAGGAGTCCGGCGCGTTCCTGTCCCGCGCGTTCATGATTGCGAGCGCGGCGATCCTGATCATCCTTGTGACCCAGTTCAATTCGATCCTGGTGCCGGGGATCATCTTCTCGTCGGTGATCCTGTCGCTTGTCGGCGTGATGTGGGGGCTGATCGCCTGCAGGATGAAGTTCGGCATCATCATGACGGGGCTCGGCGTGATCACGCTGGCGGGGGTGGTGGTCAACAATGCGATCGTGCTGATCGACTGCATCCGCCAGCTCCGCGAAGAGGGGATGTCGATTCGCGAGGCGGTCGTCGCCGCCGGCATCCGGCGCCTGCGGCCCGTGCTGCTGACCGCGTCGACAACCGTGCTCGGTCTCATCCCCATGGCCGTCGGCGTCAGCGTCGAATTCCACACGTGGCCCTGGCGCTTCGTCAGCGGCGCGGAGTCGAGCGCCTGGTGGGCGCCGATGGCGGTCGCCGTGATCTTCGGCCTGTCGTTCGCGACCATCCTGACCCTCGGCCTTGTCCCGGCCATGTACAGCCTCGTGGCCGGCACCGTCGAATGGGCCCAGCGGAGACTCAAGGCCGACGACTGACCGGCCGGAGACTCCCGGGCGCTCTCCATGGCTCCGTCCGGGCGAGCCGATGGGGCCTCAGGAAATGAACCGGCTCTTCAACCCATGCTTTCGCGCCGCACGTGCCGGCTCCGTATCCGCGGTGACGAACAGATCGGCTCGCCACGCCAGCGCGCATGCGATGTGCAGCGAATCCATGGCTCGCACAGGGCTCTGCTCCAAAATCCGCATCGATTGGGCTACGACATCGTCGGTGATATTCACGATTTCCACATCCCGCACATCGTCCAAGAGGCGCGTTTTGATCGCGATATAGTCAGCCCCGCTGACTGTCCTTTCCCGAATTCTGCGGTTCAATGCCGAGACGATCTCGGGGACGCAGATGGAGCTCAGCGCAAGGCGGTCGGTCGCATGGCAGAGATCGTCCACCTCTCCCGAACCCTTCTCTTCGATATACCGCTTCGCAAAGGCCGATGAATCAAAGAACGCGTTCATGGGCCCGCTCTTGAACGATGGCTGCGGATAGACGGGCGCCCTTCGACACAAGTCGTATTCCGGGCTTCTTCCACGCCGGGATATGACTCTCGGATGGAGGGATGGGCGCAATGTCGGCGATCGGGCGTCCATGCCTCACGACGCGGAACACTTCACCCCTCTCCACGCGGGAAAGCAGGGTGGATGCATTTCGTCTGAACTCCGTGAACGGGACGGTGATCATGGCTGTTCCTTATTGCTCATTACTGTACAGATCAGTGTGCATAATGTCAGGAATGCGAGCTGCACCCCAAATTCTCGGCTGCGCCTGGGGTATCCGGTGACCACGCGTGTGAAGTACGCATGGATACGGCCGCGACAGAGCGCGGCCCTCCAGGTCCGTTCCATAGAGATGCGAGATGATTGTCCTGGAGGGCGCCGCTCCGCCGTGCCCTGCGAAGCGTCTTCGCGAAGCAGGGTCGTAGCTACAGAAGAGGCTCCTGACGTGTGCCGTTTGCTGTAGCCGCGACCGCCGGTCGCGGCCTTCACGCGCACCGGAGCGCGTGCCCGCCGAGCTCGTCCGGCTTCGCTGCGCTACGCCACGACACGGCACGCCGGGCCGCAGAGGACCGAACACGGCCCAGGCCCGACATCCGCAGAACTGCCATGAACGGGATTGCTTCACTGTGTCGAGGGGGCTTGCGGGTTGGGGGAGGGTCTGACACTCTGGCCGGGCCGGTTGCCGAACGAGGGCGGCCGGGATGGAGACTGCACATGAGAGGCCTTTACCGTCCGATCCTGGCCGTGGCGATGATCGCCGTCGGCGCAACGATTCTGCCCGCGACCGTGCGCGCCGCACCGGGCGACTGTCCGTCGTGGCGGGGCCCCGACCGCAGCGGGGTTTCCACGGAGACCGGGCTTGCGCCGACGTGGCCCGCGGGCGGGCCCCGGCTGCTGTGGAAGACGACCGAGATCGGACGGGGCTATTCCATGCCGTCGATCGTTGCGGGCACGCTCTACCTTCTCGGCACGGGCGAGGGGGAGACCGAATGCCTGCTGGCGGTGAACGCCAAGGACGGATCGGTTCTCTGGCGCACGCCGTTCGGCAAGTCCCAGGGCGGTTATCCCGGACCGCGGTCGACGCCGACGTTCGATTCGGGCCTGCTGTATGTCATCGGCTCGAACGGCAAGCTGCTCTGCGCCGATGCGCGCACGGGGGCGGCAAAGTGGACGAAGAATCTTGTGGCAGACTTCGGCGGGCGGTGCGGCGGCTGGGCGTATGCGGAGTCGCCGCTGATCGATGGCGCCAAGGTGGTGTGCACCCCGGGCGGCGAGACGGCCACGATGGTTGCCCTCGACAAGAAGACCGGCGCGAAGCTCTGGTCCTGCGCCGTGAAGAAGGAGCGCGCGGGCGGCGGGGACGGGCGGCGGAAGCCCAAGCCGTACGCGACGGCGGGCTACGCGTCCATCGTGGCGGCGGAGATCTGCGGGGTCCGTCAGTACGTCCAGTTTCTCGACGGCGGTGTCATCGGCGTGTCCGCGGCGGACGGGAAGCTGCTGTGGACGTACGACGCGCCGGCGAGCCCGGTCGCCAACTGTTCGACGCCGATCGTCCGTGGCGACGTCGTCTTCGCGGCGTCGGCCTACAACACCGGCGGCGGCGCGGCGCGCATCACGCGGACCGCGTCGGGGTTCGACGCGAAGGAGCTTTGGTTCTTGAAGGAGTTCCAAAACCACCATGGCGGCGTGGTGCTTGTCGGCGACCACCTGTACGGCACCGGGGCGTCGCAACTGCTCTGCGTGGACTTCAAGACGGGGCAGATCGCATGGAAGGCGCCGGCCGTCGGCAAAGGCTCGACCGTCGCGGCAGGCGGCCAGCTCTACCTGCGCAGCGAGAACGGCCCCATCGCACTCGCCGACGCGTCGCCGGCCGGCTATGCCGAGAAGGGTCGTTTCGACCAGCCCGAACGGCGCAAGGAGAAATCGTGGCCGTACCTGCTCGTCGCCGGGGGCCGGATGTACGTGCGCGACCAGGACCTGCTGCTCTGCTACGACGTTGCGAAGTGAGGGCAGGGGCTTTGCGCAGGGGCATGGAGGACGTATACTTGCCACGGAGCCCTGCGGGGCCTGGAGGATGTTTATGAAGACGAAGGCGATCGTTATGGCGGCGATGGTTGCGGCGGGCATGGCTTCGGCCCAGTCGGCCGGGACGCCCGGGACGTTCCGGATGCCGGCGCATGACGCATGGATGAAGGAAACGGAATTTGCGGGCGAATTCGTGTTTCGCGCGCCGGGGCTTGGGGACTTCGACGTTTTTGACATGGCGTACGGCGTGGACCTGACCTACCGGCACTGGTTCACGGATATCCTCGGTGCGGGGGTCGGCCTGGGCTTCGAAACCTGGACCGTCCAGAACCACAGCCGCAACTGGATCGGGGCGCTCGACGGCGACATGCTTGTGATTCCGCTGACCGTCTCCGGCTTCCTCCGCGTCGCCGAATTCGGCTGGGGCACGCTGATCGGGTTCGCCGGCGCGCAATACGCATTCTCCGATTCTGACATTACGATGACGCGCGATGGAGAGAGCGAAACCGTGGACGCCGACGGATCGTTCGTCGGGCGGATCGGCGCGGAGCTCTCGATCCCGATGGACGGCGCGATTTCCCTTGGGTTCCGTATCGGATACCAGGCCTCGCTGATGGGAGGCGATGCCGAGGCGTTCGGCGACACGAACCTGGAGGTCGATCTGGAGGCGGTCTTCTTCGGCCTCGGGCTGTCGGTGGCATTCTGACCCTGGTCTGCGAGTCCCCGGCGCCGCGCGGGTCCTGCTTCGCAAGGGAGGATGGGACGCTGTGAGCGGCGGGTTCGGCTGGACGCACGGCATCGTGGTCCTCGTCTATTGCACCGCGATGGCCGCCGTGGGCATCCGCATGGCGGGCCGGCAGCGCACCACGGACGATTACTTCCTCGCCGGACGAGGTCTGCCTTGGCTGGCGGTGGCGATGAGCATGTACGCCTCCGTCACGAGCGCCGTCACGTTCATGGGCGTTCCCGGGGTGGCCTACACAGGCGGAGTTTCCCTTCTCGTCGTCGGGGCGATGAGCCTGCTGGTCGCCCCGTTTCTGGCCCGCGGATTCCTGCCGCTCTACCGCCGGATGGGGGTGACGACTTCCTATGAATATGCGGAGCGCCGGTTCGGCCGGCCGGCCCGCGTCTGCGCGGCGGGGCTGTTTCTCCTGTCCCGGCTCGCGTGGCTGGGACTCGTCATCTACGCGCCGTCGCTGGCGCTGACGGTGGCGACGGGGTTCCCGCTGTGGGCGTCGATCGTCTCGATCGGCGCCCTGGCGACGGCCTACACGGTGGCGGGGGGTCTGGCGGCGGTCGTCTGGACGGACGTCGTGCAGTTCGTGCTGATGGTCGGGGGCGCGGTGTGGATGGCCGTGACGCTGGCCGCGCGCGTCGACGGCGGTACGGCGTCGATCCTGGCGGTCGCGTCGGGGGAGAGTCTCCTGGGCGCGGCGAACTGGACCTTCGATCCGCTGCGCA
>CAYXFW010000187.1:0-5887 GCA_964464305.1 uncultured Verrucomicrobiota bacterium | reverse complement strand
CCTTGTCCACATGCCCGTTGATCCACCACCAGTACGCCCACGGCCGGTCCGCCACCGGCACATCGCGAAAATTCTCCTCCAGCGTCGCCGCCGCCGCGCCCCTGACCGCACAGGCCAGAAGACACCCCAGCATGAATCGTCGAAGGCTCATGTCGTCATTCCCTTCCCGCCCACATCGGCATTCCACCTCAGGATACACGTTGCCGCGCAGGAGTCACTCCGGCGAGGACAGGTCGCGGAATCCCGACGGTCGTCCAAGGGTTGGAAGAAAGGTCAGCCGGCGTGGGTGCGGCGGGAGGACTCGGCGCGGTAGAGCATGATGCCCTTGAGCACGTCGACGGCCCGTTCCATCTGGATGTCGCGCGCCGGCGGGCGCGCGGGACCGGGGCGGGCGACGGCGGCCGGCAGCGGAGGCTCCTCTGCCCGTTCGCGGAGGATCCGCGCCCATTCCGCGGGCGAGACGGGGATCAGGATGTCGGGTTCGATGCCGTAGTCGTGGATCACGCGGCGGCCGGGGGTGTAGTACTTCGAGGTCGTCAGGCGCAGCGCGGAACCGTCGTCCAGCGGCAGGATCGTCTGGACCGATCCCTTGCCGAACGTCCGCTGGCCGACGAGCACGGCGCGCTTGTGGTCCTGCAGGGCGCCGCCGACGATCTCCGCGGCGCTGGCGCTCCCCTCGTTGACCAGGATCACGAGCGGCCACGCGACGGTCTTGACGGAACTGCGGACGAAGAAGGTCTGCCGTTGACGCTCGTCGCGGCCCTGGGTGTAGACGACCATCGCACCGCGGGGCAGGAAACGGCTGCAGACCTCGACGGCGGACTGGAGCAGCCCGCCGGGGTTGTTGCGCAGGTCCACCACGAGGGCGCGGGCGCCCTGCTTCTCGAGCGAGCGGAGGGATTCATCGAGCGCGCCGGCGGTGCGTTCGTCGAACTGGACGACGCGGAGGTAGCCGATGCCGTCCTCCAGCAGGCGGGCATCCTTGACGCTGGCGACGCTGACGACGGCGCGCTCGATCTCGAGCGACCGGATGTCGGTGGAGCCTTCGTGAACGACCTTGATCCGGACCCGGGTGCCCGCGGGACCGCGCATGAGCTTGACCGCCTCGCCGAGGTCCATGCTGTCGGTGCGCTTGCCGTCGATCTCGACCAGCCGGTCTCCGGCAATGAGGCCCGCGCGGAAACCGGGAGTGTCCTCCATGGGCGCGATGACGGTCAGGACGCCGTCGCGCAGGCCGACGACGACCCCGATGCCGCCGAAGCGTCCGGCCGTATCCTCCTGCATCGCCTTGTATTCCTCGGGATCCATGAACTCGCAGTGTTCGTCCAGCGACGCCAGGAGCCCGCGAAGGGCGCCGTAGGTCAGGTCCTTGTACGCGGTGCGGTCGGGATCGACGTAGTGACTTCGGACTTGTTCGAGGACCTTGGTGAAGGTCGACATGCTCTCGTAGGGATCCTCGCGCGGCGTCGCCGCGGATTCCTTCGAGTAAATCCGCGCGCCCACCAGCAGGTTGGCCGTCAAAATGGCGACCGCCCCGGCGATGCCTGCGCCGCGGGCGAGTTTCGTTCCAAGACTCATCGTTCGTGCTCCACGTATTGGATCAGTATCGGCCCCCGGAGGGCGTCGTGCAAGCCGCCGCGGCATCCGGCCGGCGCTACTTGATCAGGCCCAGGCGACGGGGGAGCCAGAGGGACAGGTCCGGCCAGTAGGTGATCAGCATCAGCGCGGCGATCATCGCGATGAAGAACGGGATCATGGTCCGCGAAACACGGGCGATCGTCGACTTGCCCACGCTGCAGCCGAGGAACAGGCAGGTGCCCACCGGCGGCGTGCACAGGCCGATGCACAGGTTCGCGACGAGGATGGTGCCGAAGTGCACGGGGTGGAGGCCGAGCTTCACCGCCACCGGCAGCAGGATCGGCGTGAAGATCAGCACCGCGGGCGTCATGTCCATGAAGGTGCCCACGAAGAGCAGGAGCACGTTGATGACGAGCAGAAGGACATACTTGTTGTCGGAGAGTCCGATCAGGGCGCTGCTCACCTGCTGGGGCACGCTCTCGTAGGCCATGACCCACGACATCGCCGCGCTGCATCCGATGAGGATCATCACGATCGCGGTCGTCAGTCCGCTGGTCAGCAGGATGTCCGGCAGATCGCGCCACTTGACCTCGCGGTAGACCACCACGGCGAGGATGAACGAGTAGACCACCGCGATGGCCGCCGCCTCGGTGGCGGTGAAGATGCCGGCCAGGATGCCGCCGATGACGATGACGATGAGCAGGAGGCTCAGGAAGGCGCCGCGGAAGCCCTCCCACACCTTGGCCAGCGACACTTTCTCGCCCTTGCCGTAGCCGTGCACGCGGCTCATGACCGCGTTGGTCGCCATGAGCGCGCCACCGACGGCGAGGCCGGGCAGCAGCCCGGCCAGGAACATCGCCGCCACCGAGACACCGCCGGAAACCAGCGCGTACACGATCATCACGTTGCTGGGCGGAATGAGCAGGCCGGTGGTGGCCGCCGTCGCCACGATGGCGATGCTGTACTCGCGGCTGTAGCCCTTGCGGACCATCTCGGGGATCATGAACCCGCCCACCGACGACACTGCCGCGGCCGCGGACCCGGAAATCGTGCCGAAGAGCATGTTGGTCAGCGTGCTGACGTGCCCCAGACCGCCCGTGAACCGGCCGACCATGGCATCGGCAAACTCGACGAGCCGTCGCGCCATGCCGCCCCGGCCCATCAGCACGCCGGAAACGATGAAGAACGGAATGGCCAGCAGCGCAAAACTGTCGATCCCGCTGCAGATCCGCTGCGCCGTGATGAGATCCGGCGGGACCGAGCCGACCGCCAGCAGGGTCAGCACCGTGGCCCAGCCGATGGCGAAGGCCACCGGAACGTTCATGAGCAGCAGCAGGACGAAACTCAGGGTGAGGATCAGGACGGGCAGGTTCACGGAGCCACCTCCCCGCCGTCGCGCAGCTTGCGCGCCTCGTCCACGGCGCCTTCGATCGCAAAGAGTACGATGAAAAGGCCGGCAATGGGCAGCGCGAGATAGATGTAGCCGCGTTCCCAGCCCAGCGCAGCCGTCGTCTGGTGGACGGCCAGCGTGCGCGTCACGATGCGCCAGCCGCCGTAGACCATCACGTAGGCCGCAAACCCCCCGCACAGAAAATGCGACATCACCGCGACGGCGGCCCGGCGCGGCGCCTTCAGCAAACCGACGAAGTAATCCACGCCGAGATGCATCTGCTTGGCGTAGCACAGGGCGGCGCCCATGAGGGAGGCCCAGACCATCAGGATTGTGGCCAGTTCCTCCGTCCAGGGGCTCGGTTTGCCGACGAGGTACCGGCTGGCCACCTGCCAGGTCACGTCGAGCACCAGAACGCCCATGGCGACGATCACCGCCCCCTCGAGCAGTTTCACCATGCCGTTGCGAAGCGTGCGGATCATGGGATGGCCTTGATCTGATCGATCGCCGTGCCGATGGGGGTCCCGCGGTAGCCTTCGATCATCGGCTGGACCTTGGCCACGAACGGAGCCTGGTCGGGATACTCGACCTTGACTCCCTCGGCGATGGACTTGTCGACGCACTCCTTGGTGAACTTGGTCCACAACTCGCGCTGGAAAACCGACGATTCGTCCGCGGCCTCCTGCAGCGCCTTCTGGAGATCCGGCGCGAGGCTCTTCCAGACGACCGCGCTCATCACCACCACATCCGGCACGCGCGTGTGTTCGTCCATGGAGAAGAACTTGCACACTTCGTAGTGGCGGGCGGTGATGAAGCTGGGCGGGTTGTTCTCCGCGCCATCGACCACCCCCTGCTGCAGCGCCGTGTAGAGTTCGCCCCACGGAATCGGCGTCGGCGAGGCGCCGAGGGCCTTGGCCATCTCCATCTGCGTCTTCGATGTGATCACGCGGATCTTCATGCCGGCCAGGTCGTCGGGGGTCCGGATCTGCTTCTTGAGGGTATAGAAGTTGCGGCTGCCGGAGTCGTAGTAACACACGCCGTGCAGGCCCTTGGACTCGGCGGCGGAAAGGAAACGGCGGCCGACCGGGCTTTCCATCACGCGCCAGAAATGGCCGGCGTCGCGAAACACATAGGGCACGCTGAAGACGCCCATCTCCGGCACGAAGCTCTCGAGGCTGGCGGCGGACACCTTGGTCAGGTCCATGCAGCCGAGCTGGAGTTGCTCTACGAATTCGCGCTCTTGGCCGAGCTGGCCGTTGGGAAAGATCTCCAGGCGCAGGCGGCCGCCGGACTTCTCCGCCAGGCGCTCCGCCATGAAGAGCATCGCCTTGTGCACCGGATGCTCGGCGTCCAGCCCGTGCGCCATCTTCAGAATGCGCGCGCCCCCGGCCCGCTGGCGGTGCGCCATCACGAGTCCGACCACGACCGCCAGACCGACGGCCACCGCCAGAACCACCGGCCAGGTCGAACTACGCCGCCGTTCATTCATCCGATCGAAATCCCTCTCCACGACGGTGGACCATCCCGTCCGCCCGACCGCAGGCAGACACCATGCCGAAACGGGGCCGCAGGTGCAAGCTGGAAGAGGATTTCCTGATCCTCGCCAAAGCCGAAACAACTCCGTTGAAACCCGGAGCAGGACGGAGAGAGAGGATGGAAGCATGAACACGGCCGCGGTGGAACGCGGCCCTCCAGGTTCCTCCGGTGGAGGGGCACGTACCACCGTGCCCGGTCCGTCCGGCCGCGGTGGAGCCGTCTTCGCGAAGCAGGGTCGGCGCCGCGCGGCCGGTCCTCGAAGCACTATCCTCCGCGTGCCCTGTGTCCTTTGGCAAGGACTCTTGGGGCCGGGGCTACCGTTGGCCGACGTCGCGCAGCAGGTCGCCGAAAGCGGGCAGAAGGTCGTAGGATTTCCGCCACGGGGTGTACATGAATCCACGGACGCCGGGCACTCCGCGGGCGGCCTCGATCCAGCCCTTGACGCTGTCCAGATTGTCCGCGTCGTAGTAGCACGCGGCGAGCGTTTGGAAACCCTGGTCGGCGAAGAAGCGAAGGCCCTTGGGACGCGGCTTCCCGCCCCAGACAGCCATGACGATGTCCTTCGGGACGTGTGCCCACGATCCGGCGAAATCGCCGCGGACGAGAAAGTAGTCGCCGTGCGCGTTGTGGTCCGGGTCGAACATGTCGCTCCACGCGTACACGGCGACGCCCGGAATGTGCCGCCGGAGGGCTTCGACCTGGCGCGTGATGCACCCGCCGAGCACTTCGCCCATGTTCCGCCCGGCGCAGGCGCGGCACGTGCCGCCCATGCGGATTTCGTCCACGGCCAGCAGCACCTTCCGCGGGTGCACGCGTTCCGCAAGCAGCTTCGCTTCGTGGTCGAAGATCGCATCGAGCGCGGGCTCGGCCATGCAGACCGAGACCTGGCCGTTCTGGACGGGCGCGGTGTAGTACCAGCTCACGCGAAGCCGGGCGCCGTCGGCGATCGTGCCGCCCGGCAGGAGGCGGAGCGCCGGGGCCGGACGGTCGGCCCGGCCCGGGTTGAACGCGGGGTCCTCCAGCGGCGCGTAGTCGCGCCCCTCGACGTACGTGACCGAACCATCCTCGCTGCGGACCGTCACCGGCGTACCCGGCCGGTGCAGGACGTTCAGCGGCCCGACTTCCTCCACCGTGCAGTCGTCGATCCACACGCGGCCCGCCGTGCCGCCCCAGACACCGGCATAGAGCTTCACGCGACCGTCGTCGGGGGTGTTCATCAGGATCGAGGCCTTCTGCCAGCCCGACGTCCCGGGCGCGCGGAGGTCGAGGGATGCCAGGGTGCGGGGACCGGCCATGGCCATCACCCGGAGCGCCCGGGCCGGCGCCAGCCCTTCCGCGCGGACGAAGAACGTCGCGCGCAGGCAGCGGCGCGGCGGCACGCGG
>CAYXFW010000186.1:3894-5915 GCA_964464305.1 uncultured Verrucomicrobiota bacterium | reverse complement strand
GCGGTGAGGAAACGGCAAACGCCATCGAGGCAAAGAGGAGGGCGGCGGCGAACATGTGCCGAGGACCACGTGGAGTCGTCATGGTCTCATCCTGCGGCACGGTGGCCGGCGTCGTCAATCCCATCGCCGGCGTCACTGCAGATCGAAGAGCAGAAACCCGGCATCGGACGTGGCCGCCAGTTCGATCGCCGCGCAATTCTCGACCGCGGCACCGTCGCCGACCGCAAGCGCCGCCCCCGCGAAGATCACCGAGCCGCGGAGGATCTGGATCCAGATGCCTCGGCCGGCGGCAGGAGCATGACGCACGGTCTGGCCACATGTCAGGCGACAGGCATACACGTCGGCGTCCTGATGGATCGTCAGCGACCCATCGCGTCCGTCATGCGATGCGACAAGGCAGAGGCGTCCGGCAATCCGCGCGTCGGCGAAGGCGGTCTGTTCATAGCCCGGCGCGATGCCGTGACGCTCGGGAAGGATCCAGATCTGGAGAAAATGGACACTGGCAACCGCCGACGCATTGAACTCGCTGTGCGTGATGCCGGTGCCTGCGCTCATCCGCTGCACGTCGCCGGGGCGGATGATGGAGCCATTCCCCATGCTATCCTTATGCGCAAGCCCGCCGTCGATGACGTACGAAATGATCTCCATGTCGCGGTGCGGGTGAGTGGGAAACCCTCCGCCGCCGACCACGCGGTCCTCGTTGATCACGCGAAGCGTCCGGAAGCCCATATGCCGCGGGTCATGGTACTCGCCGAACGAGAACGTATGTCGGCTGTCCAGCCATTCGAATTCCGTGCGGCCCCGCTCACCCGCCCGCCGGACCGTCACGATACCCCTCTCCGATCCTGTATTCATGTTCTTCCTCCGCCTTCACGGGGTGTACCCGGGACGGATGGCAATCTACGCCCGGATAGACCGTATGCCAGTCCTGCCGGGCCGTCGACACGGGAAGGTCTCTCGCTCGCCGAGCGCCGATTCAAGACTCGCGGGACGTCAATCGGTGTACGATACCCGACGTCCGCGGGGACCGCGGAGCACGGCGCCGGTGCGGGTCCAGCGGACAATGCCCGTGGGCAGAAGCGGGATCTTCCCCGCGGTGCCCGGCGTGTCGACCACGAAGGTCGGCACGGCGAGGCCGGACAGGCGGGCGCGGAGTTCGTCGACGATCGCCAGCGCCTTCCGAAGCGGCACGCGAAAGTGGGCCGTGCCCCGGACGGGATCGCACTGCAGTAGGTAGTACGGACGGACGCGCATGCGGACGAGGCCGCGGAACAAGCGCTCCAGAACGTCGGCCGAGTCGTTCACGCCGCGGAGGAGGACGGCCTGGTTGCCCACCGGGATGCCGGCATCCGCCAGCCGTGCGCAGGCGCGTGCCGACTCCGCGGTGAGTTCCGCGGGATGGTTGAAATGCGTGTTCAGCCAGACCGGGTGGTGCCGCCTCATCATGGCGCAGAGATCCCGCGTGATCCGCTGCGGCAGGACGACGGGTACGCGGGTGCCGATCCGCAGGATCTCGATCGACGGCACCGACCGGAGCCCGCCCAGAATCCCGTCGAGGCGGGCGGTCGACATGACCAGCGGATCGCCGCCCGTCACCAACACCTCGCGCACCTCGGGATGGCGGCGGAGCCAGGACAGCACCGGAGGGAGTTTCAAGTTCCATGTTTCAAGTTTCAAGTTGGAAGGATCCACCCTCCACCCTCCACCCTCCGCCTTTCCCCCTCCACCCCGGTCCGCGGCATTCGGCCGTCCGTTTCCGAATCCCGGCGCCCGGAGCTCGTTCCGGCGGGTGCAGTGGCGGCAGAGGACGGCACAGTCGCGGCTGGCGATCAGGGCCGCGCGGTCGCGGTAGCGGCGCACAAGGCCCGGCACCGGCATGTGGGCGCCCTCGCCGAACGGATCGGGGTCGAGTTCGCCGCCGGACGTCTCGGCCGGATCGGCGGCGCAGAGACGGAAGACGGGGTCCTTCGCGGAGGGACGGCGGATGAGCGAGGCGTAGTACGGCGTCACAGACATCGGCC
>CAYXFW010000186.1:3394-3884 GCA_964464305.1 uncultured Verrucomicrobiota bacterium | reverse complement strand
GGCCATGCGCCCATCGCCGCGGCCGTGGCCGCGTCCGTCGGCGCGATGCGACGCCCCAGAAATGCCGCCAATTCCTCCGGGCTGCGGAGGCGGCGGCGCAATTGCAAGCGCCAGGAGAAAGTCTCACGTTTCACGTTTCAAGTTCCAAGTTCGAAAGCAAGAGGGTTGCGCTTTTCATCGGGGGACGCAAGAGCATCGCGACGCATGGCGCCAATGTGAAACTTGGAACTACTTCCTTCCCGCCGCGTACCAATCGATATTGCGGGTCGCGAACATGACGGCGCCGAGGGCGGCGAACAGGCCGATCGTGCCGAAGAGCAACGAGAAGTCCTGCATCTGCAACAGGACGTAGAGGTAGCCGTAGGTCAGCGCGAGCACGCCCGAGACGATGCCGGTCCGCCGGCCTCCGTGAAGCACCTTCGCGCAGTAGGCGGTGATCATCAGCAGCGACGCCAGGGCGGCGGCGGCGTAGGCCAGCGGGAAGGCGATG
>CAYXFW010000186.1:0-3384 GCA_964464305.1 uncultured Verrucomicrobiota bacterium | reverse complement strand
AAGCGACAGGAGTCCGAGGTAGAACAAGCACAGCGCGGCCCCGACGAGCGTGTACTGGAGCGGGTGGATGCGCAGGGCGGCGAGCACCTCGAAGAGGAAGAACGCGGTGAAGACGAGGGCGATGAAGAGGATCCCATATTTGATCGCGCGTTCGACGGTCCGGTACGTGTCGACCAGCGACAGGAGGCTGACACCGAATGCCGAGCGGGCGAAGTCCGCGGCTTCCGGGGTGTTCCCTCCCCGCGCGTCGGTCCATGTCGAAGGGAAGGTCCGGCCGTACTGGGCCACCTGCCACGTCGCCGTGAAGCCGGCGCCGTCGATCTTCCGTTCGACCGGAAGAAATGCGCCCATGAACGAGGGATCCGGCCAGGTCGAGGTCAGTCGGACGGAGGTCGAGGCGCCCGCAGGGACGACTTCGAGACTCCGGCTCCCATTCAGGGTCAGCCCGACGCGGTAGGTCCACGACGTGGCGCCTGCGGCCACGGCGCCGACGCGCGCGCGGACACCGGACGCATGACCCGGAAGAAGCGACCCCGGTTGCAGAGGGAACCGGCGTTCGCCGGCCTCGAGCACCAGCGATTCGCGGGTTCCGCGGAGATCGGTCACGGCGAGCGTGACCTCGGCCTCGTCCCATTTCACACGCTCCTCGGGGATCTGCAGGGCCTTGAGGTCCGGCCTCTCGAAGCGCCCGGTCAGCGTGAGATTCCCGGCGTAGACGACAGCCTCGTAGATGCCTCGGTAGAGCGTCTTCGGGTCCAGGGCCCCCTCGCACGTCAGCTGCGCAGGCAGGATGTAGAGGCGGGCGGTTTCGACGCGGCGGCTCTCGACACGCTCGGCTCTTCCATCGACGCGCTGGTTGAGCATCTCGACCACATCGTAGGTGTAGGGCACGACAAGCACCGGGCCGAGGATTGTCTGTTCGGCGCCCCACGATTGGGTGATCTCGCCGATCGCTTCCATTTTCCGCACGCGGCGTTCCGTCAACACGCCGCGGATCATGGCCAGGGGGATGAGCAGCACAAGCGCAAGCACGCCGATGACCGCAAGTTTCAGCACCGGCGCCGCCTTTCCGAAGAAAGATCCGGTCTCGGTGGCGGGCAGCGGCGGGGGGTATGCATCGTTCATCGTCCGGCAACTCCTTTCAGACTTCCATTCCGCAACGCGCCCCGGCGCCGGCAGATCGGGCGTCAGGCGATCGGTTCGCATCTGCCTCGTTCCGACAATGCCCCACCTCGGGCGTTCATTCCGGCCGGTCCCCGACTCCCACACTTTGTAAAGTGTGGGACCCCTTCTCGGCGGGAGCGCGATGGAGGGCGAGATCGAGGAGGTGTCGGGCGAGGCCCATGGGCTTCACCGGGAGGCGGTACAGACCGCGGGTCCTGGCCACCAATCCGCGCCGCACGAGTTTGGCCAGGTGGCGGGCCAGAGCGCTCTTCTGGATGCCGGTCCGGCGGCTGAGGCCGTCGAACGCGCACGCGCCCGCCGCCAGAGACCGGACGATATCGATGCGGCGGACGTGCGTGAATCCGGTGGCCAGACGGAAGCAACGGGCGGGAAACCCCTTGGCATCCCGCCGAAAGCCGTCCCGGAGCGCGGGAACCAGCCGCACGGCATCCTGGACCGACAGATCGGCCTCGAACCTGTACCAGACATCCCTGCCGGATCTCCGTGCCTGGAGAAGGCCCCGCGACTGAAGCCTTCTCAACTCCTGGCTCGCGACCGCCACCGGCAGGCCCGTCAGACGGGCCAGTTCCGTCACCCCCGCCGAGCGCTTCGCATAGACCCAGCCGAGCAGCGCGAGACGCCTGCGCCCCGCGAGCACGCGGCACGTCCGCCACAGCGTCGGCTGAAGTTCCCCGTTCATCGACTCCCACACTTTACAAAGTGTGGGACTTGGCGTCCAGCATGCGGAATCGGACCGCGACAGTCCGGGCGCGGGCCGACCGGGCGGAAACGCGAAGACAGATGGAAGACCCGCTGCGCAGATCAGTCGGTGCCGCGAAGGAGCACTTCCTGTGCGCAGGCGGCAAGGCGGGCGCGCAGGGCGCGCAGCCGGGACGGGGATGTACGGGGCCATGCGCGGCAATCGGGATGGAGAAGCTCGCCGCGGGGCTCGAATCTCTGCAGAACCCAGCGGCGCGAACCCCGAACGAGTGCGCCGATCGAATCCATGTGCGCATCGTCGTGGACCGGTTCGAGAATCGTCGTCCGGAACTCATACTCCGGCGCCAGCCGCCGGATGATGTCGATCGACTGCACGATGGCCCCGGGGTCCGCGCAGCCGACCAGCGCAGGGTAGCGGTCGAGCGCGCACTTCACGTCCATCGCAACGTAGTCCACGCCGGGCAGCAACGCCTCCAGTTCGCGCGGCCGGGACCCGTTGGTGTCGAGCTTCACCCGGAATCCCCGGTCGCGCAGAAACCGCACCAACTGCGGAAGATCGGCGCGCAGGGTCGGCTCGCCGCCGCTGATCACGATGGCATCCACCCAGTGCTCCCGGAATCGCCGGAGAAGGGACTCCAAAACTGTCCAAGGCAGACCCTCCCGCGGGGTGGCCAGCAAGGGGGCGTTGTGGCAGAACGGACACCGGAAATTGCAGCCGGTCACCAGCAGCACCCCGGCCATGTGCCCGGGCCAGTCGACCATCGAGGGATGCTTGACCCAGGCCGAGACGGGCGAGATACCGCTACCGGACCCGGTTTCGGATGCCGGGTTCCACCCGGGCGCCCGGCCCGGTTGGACCAAGGTGTCCGCCCAGCTCGCATCGACCGCCGCACCGGACACGGCGGGGGCGGCCGGATCGAGCACCGCATCGACCGGCAGCGCCATCGCGCCTGGGCCCGCTGCCCGGTGCGGGCTCACGGCGCGACCGGAACGGCCTCGCGGGCGGACGAAAGGACGGCTGCGATCATCCGCGGCGACACGACACCCCCCCCCTCCTCGGAATAGTCCGTCTGGAGGCCGAGAATGTGATAGAGGCGGGACTGCCCGAGGACCAGGTCCGGCGCGGCGGAGGGTTCGACCGCGATCAGCTCCGATCCCGTCGCCGTGGCCCGTCGAACCACCAGCGCCGGAAGCCGCTGAGGGTTCAGGCACTCCGCCTTGGAATACGCGACCAGACCGTCGACCGTCTCGACATCGAAGTACGCCTTCTCGAAGTCCGCCCATTCCGGCTTCGACAGCAACTCGTCCACCCTCTTCTGCATCGTCTTGCACTTGTCGCAGCCGGTCTTTCCGAACACGACCACCTGGTACGGCTTCTCCATGGCTCAGCCCTCCCCCTGGACGGATGCCGGGGCGGAAACCCCGCCGGACTCCGGAGTCTCGGAAACGCGGGGCGCGTGTTCGACCCCGTAATCGCCGCGATGCCGCGCCGGCAGTTCC
>CAYXFW010000185.1:5285-5933 GCA_964464305.1 uncultured Verrucomicrobiota bacterium | reverse complement strand
GCGCCGCGGACGAGGCGTTCGAGAGCGAAGCCGCCGTGTTCAAGGTGAATGTCGCCGTCGAAGCGCGGAAACAGCTCGTGTTCGAGCACGCGGACTTCGAGGCATGACGGTGCGAATTCAACAGTAAGGAGACTGAAATATGAAGAAGACAATGACAATGGTGGCAGCTGCGGCGGTGTTCGCCGCGGCGACAGGATGTGCGGTGGCCGAGGACAAGGTCACGCTGAAGGTCGAATATCCGAAACCGATGTTCGTCGGAACGCCGGTTCCGGCCAAGGTCCCGAACCTCGAGCCCGCGGGCACGAAGCAACCGGTGATCCTGGTTCCGAAGGATGCGGCGGTCAACATTGCCAAGGGCAAGACCGTCACCGCCAGCGACGCGCTGCCCGTGATCGGCGAACTCACAATGGTGACCGACGGCGACAAGGAAGCCGCCGACGGAAGCTATGTCGAGTTCGGCCCGGGCGTCCAGTGGGTCCAGATCGACCTCGGCGCGGCATCGGAGATCTATGCGATCGCCTTCTGGCACTATCACCAGCAGGCCCGCATCTACCACGATGTCATCGTGCAGGTCGCCGACGATGCGGATTTCCTCCAGAACGTCCGCACGCTCTACAACAACGACCATGACAACTCGTCCGGCAAGGG
>CAYXFW010000185.1:0-5275 GCA_964464305.1 uncultured Verrucomicrobiota bacterium | reverse complement strand
GTGGGCAAGGATCTCGCCTACGTCGAAGTCAACACCGGCCGGCTGGTGGACGCCAAGGGCGAGAAGGCGCGCTATGTCCGCCTCTACAGCAAGGGCAGCACGGCGGGCGAGATGAACCACTACGTCGAGGTGGAGGTCTTCGGCCGCCCGGCGAAGTAAGCCGCGCAAGCCGTCGATTCTGCCGGGGCCGGCGGACCGAATTCGGGTCCGCCGGCCCCGTGCGTTTGGGGAAGGTTACGCTCCGACCGCGTCGTTCGCATGGCGCACGATCCAGTCCTTCGACCATTCCACGGCGGCGAGCTTCATGTCGCACAGCGGCGTGCAGTGGAAGATCATGCCCTCGATCTCGCCCCGTTGGAGCCACTGCAGACCGAGGCGGCACTGGTGCTCCATGAGGGGGATCGGAATCGGCTTCTTGTCGCCGAAATCCCACATGTAGATGCCGAGCAGCGTCCGCCGGGCCGGCGCCAGCTTCCGGTAGGCGGCGAAATTCCCCTCCAGGTTCTCCAGATCGCGGGCGCGCCAGGTCCAGAAGTAGACCGCATCCACGAGGTCGAGATGTCCCCGGATCGAGGGGCGCAGTTGGTTGGAGTAGAGCACGACGGAGAGATCGAGTTTCCGGCCCTTGACCGTGAGTTCGTTCCGGATCTTCCGGACCTGTTCCACGCGGAGGTGGGCGTTGGCTTCCGTTCCCTTCGACTCCGCCACCTCGCCCTCCAGGAAGAAGTCGTCCATGTCCAACCCGGAAAAGTTGGGCAGCTTCGCCGCGAGGTCGAGCGCATGCTGCCGCTTCTGCTCGGTGGTGTGGCGCCGGTCCCCGTCCACGAAGCTCCAGGTCAGTCTCCGGGCGTGGGCGAACTGCTTCACGTAGTCGTCGAACGGCGGCAGGGGCGTTCCGGTGAATCGGACCATGCAGACGTTGGGAATCCCCATGTACCGGATCGCCTCGCCGGGCAGGATCGTTCCTCCGCGACTCCCGAACCCGTAGGTGTTCGTCAGCGAACCCGCGTCATGTCCCCACATCCACAGACGGTCGCGCAGCGTCCGGTCGTAGGGCAGGGCGGGTCCCCGGGCCGTCGGGGCATCGCCGAATGCGTCTGTCAGAATTGCGGAGCCCGCAGCCGCCGTTGCGCCCGCCAAAAACCCGCGCCGGGTCAATCCATCGCCACGCTGTCCGTTCATGGTCTTCTCCTTCGCATCGCGCAGGCGACCGTGCACCTGCGTCCTCGGACGTGTCAACCTCCTTCGCCCCGGCAAGCGACGGGGGTGCGGACATTCCGCGGGGTCCGTCGAACGGCCGGCCCGGAGGTCCGGCCCTGCCTTGGATGCCGGAGGAACGGCAGGCAGGGCGGGGCGGAGTTATCCCGGCCACTCTGCTATATTCGGCGCGGTCGCAAATCGCGGGATGGGCATCCGTCGAAGCAGGAGAGATATGATGAAACGGTATCCAGAGATCGTCCTGGCCATCTTCCTGTCGGCGCTGTTCTCTGTCCCCGCGCTGGCTTGGGGGCCGCACCCGCGCATCACGCAGGCCGCCCTCGCGTCGCTGGGCTCCAACGCTGCGCTGGCGCGGATCCTGGGGCCGGAGACGTCGGGCCTGTCCCGCCATTGCTGGTGTCCCGACATCTGGATGCAGTTCACGTCCGACGGCTACAGCGACGATTTCCTGTTGTTTCCGAAACGGCCGGCGCACTTGGGCACCTCTCACGCCTTTCGCACGGCGGACGGATCCATGGGTGCGCACAGCCGCGAGTTGTTCGAGATCTACTTCCGCCGCGCGTTGCAGGCGCTGCGAACCGAGACGCCCGCGAACGCGGCCCGCTGGGTTGGCGTCCTGACACATTTCACCGAGGACACCGGCGCGCCGCCCCATGCCATCAAGGAGTCGGGCCCCCTGCACGGGCCCATGGAACAATGGGTCGACGAAAAACTCATCGCGATCGATGGCTATGTGCCCACGGTGCTGGGGACCGACGACGAATCTGCGTTCGAAGGACTCTGGCAACGGCAGGAGCGGCTCAACCGCTTCGCCATCGACTTCGCCGGGCGCGTCAAGCCCCTGGTGGCCGCCGGGAAGCGGGCCGAGGCCGAGCCGCTGATCCTGGAGTGCGCCTTGGAAAGCGCGAGGGCGGTGGCCGATCTTTATGCCACGCTCGGCCCGCTGGCCGGGCGAGGAGCGGCCGGAGCCCGCCTGAGCGGTGTCGTGAGTGGAGCCACCGTCGAGGGCCCGTTGGGCCGGCTGCCGGCCAAACTCATGATCGAAGGCAGTGACTACTCGACCCTGGCCGATGCCGGCGGCCGCTATGAGTTCCGCAACCTGCCTCCCGGCACCCATCGCCTGCTGGCCATCCGGCCGGGGAATGAGATCTGGAGAGGGGAGGTCGTGCTGACCGCGGAAGGCGCCGTCTGCGGGGTCGGGATGACCTCGGCGCGCATCCCGGGGAACATGCTGCGCAATCCCGCCCTCGACCTGCACTGGGCGAATCCGGAGGCGCCCGATCTCTGGTGCATGCGCAGGGGGTTCTGGCGAACCGAATCGATCCCGGTTGTGGAGGGATCGACCTACAGGCTGGAGGTGCAATGGAAGAAGGAGAAACCCGGCGCGTCGGTGATCCTGCGGTGGTCCTCGTTCGAGCGCTTCGAAGAAGGACGCCACGCCAACGAGGTCCCGCTGGTCTACCCCCGGACGGTCCTTGTGGCCACGGCGCCGCCGGGCATGAAGTTTGCCCATCCCGTCGTGGACAAGGCTCTTCCTGACGAGGTGCTTTCCTATGTGGCCTTCGTCGCGCACACGGCGGGAGGGCCGCCCGCGGAGCCGGGTGCGACCCGGTCCCCGGGGGTCCCATGAAGCGATTGCGGGCGGTCGGAGTGGCGTTGGGCGCATCGGTCGCCTTTTCCGTTGGGGCGGAGCCGGAGGCCCGGGAAACCGTGGAGACGGTCCGGGAGGTTCTGCAGCCTGCGGAGATCCGCCAGGAGCAGGGATTCTGCTTCATCGCCACGCCCGGCCTCGGCCGGGCCGGCGATCAGGAGGCGAGATCCGTCTGCACCCTGACGGAAGACGGGAAGCCGCTCGGGCCGGCGCGGGCGCTGCATGCGGCCATCCGCACCGAGGGCAGGGGGCGTTACAGCCACTGGTCGCCGACCGCGCTGTATTTCTCCGCCAGCGACAACTCCGATCCGCGGGCCAACGGTCGCGAATATGCGCTCGTCAGTCGCAGGCGCGTGGTGCAGCGGTCGTTCGAGCGGGTCTTTCAGACCGCCGAGTCCCGGTACCGCGTCGAGGCGGCGGCCGGCCGGCCGGTGTCGAACCGCAGGGTGACCTTGCGCAATCTGGACACCACGGCTGCCGCGGTGTTCCACCTCCGCGGGGCGGGATGGCCGGATCTTTCCTCCGCGGAAGGAATACTGGGGAGCATCCTGCCGCCCGGCGCGGACGAAGAGCGCAAGGCACTGGCAATTTGGAAGTTCCTCGTCGACTGGCGCTATCACTACTACCCCGCCGAGGAGGGCGACGAGATCCACGATCCGGTGAAGTTCATCAACGTGTACGGGTATGGGTTCTGCGACGATTGCGCGGAGAACTTCGCCGTGCTGTGCCGCGCGGCCGGACTTCGGGCGCGGACCTGGGGGCTCGACGGACACGTTGTCGGCGAGGCGTTTTATGGCGGCCGGTGGCACATGTTCGACCCCGATCACGAGGCTGTGTACCGCACCGCGGACGGGAGGATCGCCAGCGTCGAAGATCTTGCGGCGGATCCGTCCCCGATCACCGCAACTCCCAAGGATCCGATCGGGTCCGATAGCGCCACCATCGCCCGGCTCTACACCAGCACCCGGGACAACCATCCCGGCGAGCGGAAAGTGGCGGCCGGTGCCCGCCTCGATCCGGTTCTGCAGCCCGGCGACGAAGTGGTGTTCGACCTGACGGACCGCGACCGCTCGCGCCGCATCGCCTTCCCGAAGGAACCGTCCGCCCCGGTTCGCGCGAACGGACGTCTCTTGCGCCGCGTGCCGGCTGTCGCGGCTGGACAGTCCGCGGAGATCCGGACGGTGTGGCCCTACGTTTTGCTCGGCGGGGAACTGAGCCTGGAGCCGGTGCGGGAGGGGATCGTGGCCGATGTGGCGATCGGAGATGGCGCCGGACCGCTTGGGGCGGTCCCCGCGGCGATCCGGGGCGGCACGCTCGCCGCGGATCTGACCGGATGGTTCGAGACCCGCATGCCCGCGCCCTATGCCTATGCGATCCGGATTGCGCCCCGCGGTCCGGCGGGCGCCGGTCCCGCGCTCCGGGGCGGCGTGCTGACGACATGGTTCCAGTTCGCGCCCCGCGCGCTGCCCCAGGTCGGCGCCGGCGGTACGGCGTTCGTCCTGCGCCTGACCGCGCCCCGAGGCATGGCCCTGCCTTCCGCGTGGCGAGGCGTGCGCGTGATCCACGAGTGGGACGAAATCGCGGGCGATCTTCCCGCCGGGGACTCCCGCGCGCCCTGAGGTCGAGAGGTCTTGGGAGCGTCCGCCCCCGCATGCAGATGCGCACCGCGCGGGGACCTCCTTGAGTGAGTTGCCATGCGCCACTATACTGTCCGCGAGGACCTGACGTGTACGACCAGCTTCTATCGCAATCGCAGCAGCAGCGTCTGCAGCAGATCATGGCGCCCCAGATGCGCCAGTCGCTGGAATTTCTGCAGGTTCCGACGCTCGAGCTGCGCGCCCTGATCCGCAAGGAGATCGAGCAGAACCCGACGTTGGAGGAGCAGACGGAGGACCACACGCCGCTGGAGGTGGAGCCCGGGGATACCGGGGCCGCCGATGCGGCCGAGGTCGCGTCGGAGGAGGAGTACCGGAAACTCGCCGAGCTCGACGCTTCGTGGCGCGAGTATTTCCACCAGTCCTCGCCTCCCCGGTCGCACTCGCCGGAGGAGGAGGAGCGTCGCCAGCATTTCCTGGAGTCGATGACGCGGGAGACATCGCTGCAGGAGAGCCTTCTTCAGCAGCTCGATCTCGGCGATCTTTCCGAGGGGGACCGCGCCGTGGCGGTCATGCTCGTGGGAAGCCTCAACGACGACGGCTACCTCAACGTGACGTTGGGCGAGCTGGCCGAGACGACCGGTCTTCCGATCGACGCCCTCGAGCGCGTGCTGCGATCCGTGCAGGAACTCGATCCGCCCGGCGTGGCCGCGCGCGATCTGCCCGAGTGCCTGCGGATCCAGCTTGCCCGGACCGGGCGCAGCGAAGGGGTCGAAGCCCGGATCGTGGACCATCACCTGGCCGATCTTGC
>CAYXFW010000184.1:0-6046 GCA_964464305.1 uncultured Verrucomicrobiota bacterium | reverse complement strand
GTCCGAATCGCCGCTACTTTCGAATGAAAGCGGCGGAGCGTATTCCATTTTAGCGTCGCGGGAACTTCAGGTCAAGTTCGTGCTTTCGGTTGATGATCGCCGCGACGCGTACCGATAGCCGGGATCGGGGGATACCCCGCGCGCATGTGGGGTATCGCGCCGCCGCTCTGCGATCCGTTCCTGAAACCTGATCCGCACGGAAGACAGGGCCGAGACGGAGGCGCAGAGAAGAAAGAAATGCCGGAGAAGAAAAACACTACGCTGATTTGCACGGATCGACGCGACAGGATTTCAGTGTTCAGGTGCCAGGGTTAAGTCAGAATTGTTCGTAATCCTAATCGCAATCTCTTTCTCCCCCTGCGTTCCCTGTCCCTCTCCGTGCACCCCTGCCGCCATGCCGCGAAGTCATACCAGACGCCCCCCGGGCACGCCGAAACGAATGCCGGAGGCCCGGCGGTTCCGCGTTCCGGGTTGGAACGTTGCGAGGTTTCAGGTGTCAGGTTTCAGATGTCTGGGGTCGCCGATTGTTACGCGGCGCCTATCATCCGCCACGGTTCTGTGTCCCCATCCCCCGTGTCTCTACTCCGTGCACCAATCCACGCCTCACGTTCATCGAGAAGACGCTTGCGCCCGTCCGATCCCGGGAGCATCATTTTGACCGAGGCGAGCCGACGGAGGCGCCAAATCGAGGTCGGGGCCGCAGCCACCCGCGAAAAGCGACCGGTCGCAGACTGAGCGTTGATTAAGGAAGAAGATGAATATGTCGAGAGCACTCATCCTGGCATTTGCTCTCTCGGGCCTCACGAGTTGTAGACACTCGGCAACCGCCGTCAACCCGAATCCCATAGCGACGCCCGTCCCGACTGCGACGCGTCACCTCGATGACATTCTGCCGAAACTCACCAAGGGACTCACGCTTGCGGACGCCGGGATTGTCCTTGGCAAGCCCGACCGGGTCACAGACAGCGGCCTCACAATCTATGTCTACGCATTCGATAAGGGGCGAGAACTGTGGGTAGGATTCACTGACAAACTTCTCTATGCCGTCCTGAATGATGAAGACGGGCGCAGAACTTATATCGACCTCGAGGACAAGTAGACTGGCCAACGCCTTCAGCGTACGAGACAGAAGCAGGATCATGGGGACAGTGAAACAGTGGCGCGGGGAGGTTCGTTTGCAAGATGCGTGGGCAAATGGTGTTGCGAGATGATCGGCGGCGGGGGTCGGCTGATTGGGTCCTTGGTAGCCAGCGCGGGGGCCTACCAAGGTGGAATGGTACACGGCTCAGTATCCCGTGGCGCCTCTGTTTCTCTGTCCCCACTCCCCCTTCTACTGCGGCAGATGCCCGTTTCAGAAGGCGTGCATGGTGTGGCACGGGCAGGCGGTGCGGGCGGTCAGCGTGGCGACGCAACGTTCGGTACATCGGCAAGACGGCGCACCGGGGAGTAGAACCCGTGATCCACCATGTCTGCCAATGCCCGTTCGGCCTCCGGCAGGACAATTTCGCCATCGCGAACGGCGGCGAGGAGAATACCGATGGTGCCCGTCACCTTCACCGCCAGCCGGGCGCAAGCCTGCCGCGCGGCCATGTCATCCGTCGCAACGACGCCTTGCCCGGCCTTGGCCATGACAATCGTCGACGCTTCCCCGGCACCCAGCGTAACGCGCAAGTCCTGGTAGACGGCCAGCCGGTCGAGCGGAACCGTAGCGGTGCGGATGGCCGAACTGCGGATGTGGCGGACGACATCCTCCAACGCACCATGACCCGCCTGAACTCCGGCCAGCAGTTCCTCCAGCACCTGCGGGGTCACGCCAAGACGATTACGGTATCGCGCAAGAAGCAGGCCAAGCCGCCCGGCCAGCGCAAAATTGGAGAGGACGACGGTGTCCGCAAACAATGCCGTCCGTCTAGGCGTGGGTCGCATCGTTTGCATCGAAGGCCGTCGATTGCGGAACCGAACGCTCGATCAGCCATCGGCGGGCATCCAGGACCGTGCACCCCAGGGTCTCGGCCAGCTTGCCGACACTGATGTAGCGACCGCGATAGGCCTCGACCGCCTGGCGCTGCGGGGCAGACAACCCGTCCATCTCGGGCTGGTAGCATACGGAAATCGCTTGGCGCACCAACTCGCCGACGGTGCGACCCCGCCGCCGGGCAAGGTGCTTCAGACTGCGCGCCGTTCGCGGTTCGATCTTCACATGCAACGTTGCGGTATGAGCCATGATCCGGTCTGTCCTATATGTACATGATTAGGTACACCCATCGCCGAGGATGTCAACCCCGAAAGGAAAACCCCTGACCGGCAATCCCATCCTGCAGGCCCTCGCCCGTATGTCCCCATTCCCGGGGTGGGGTTCGGATGCGACCTTGTTTTCCCGATGGCGTGGCGCATGATGGCTGCATGAGCACGCATGCGACATCGTTCGACGGTTCCCGCCGCCGATTCCTTGGCGGCACGCTGGCTGCCGGCGCGGCGGCCTCCGCGCTCGGCCCGCTGCGGTTGCCTGCGCAGGAGGCTCCCGAGGTTGCTCCGGTCCGAAAGGTGAAACTCGGCCTGATCGGTTGCGGTGGCCGCGGTTCGTGGCTGGGCAATCTCTTCCAGCAGCACGGCGGCTACGACATCCGGGCTGTGGCGGACTACTTCCCTGAGCGCGCGGAGAAGGCGGGGGAGAAGTTTGGCGTCGACGTCTCGCACCGTTTCTCGGGCCTGGGCGCGCACAGGAGGATCCTCGAATCGGGCGTGGAGGCCGTGACGGTCGTCAACGTGCCGCATTTCCATCCGCTGCACGCGCACGCCGCGATCGAGGCGGGGCTGCACGTCTACGCCGCAAAGCCCGTGGCCGTGGACGTGCCGGGCGCATTGTCGGTGCAGGAGACGGGCCGGCGGGCGACGCAAAAGAAGCTCTGCTACCTCGTCGATTACCAGATGGGCACCGATCCGGTGAACATCGAGGTCGTGAAGCGGATTCACGAGGGCGGGCTCGGCCGCCTGATGCACATCGACAGCCTCGGCTTCTCGCCGCCGTGGGGCGAGCCGCCGATCGAGACGCAGGAGGACCGTCTGCGCTGGTGGTTGGCGACGACCGCGCTGTCGGGCGATGTGATCGGCGAGAACACCGTCCATTCCATCAACGCGGTCCTCTGGGCCGTCGGGCGCCGCCCAACCGCCGCCGTTGGCCGCTCACGCGTCGGCCGCGACCAGCCGAAGTGCGAGTTCCGGCAGGTCTACCTCGTCACGTACGAGTTCGAGGACGGGCTTCTCTGGACCCACCGCTGCCAGTCCCTGCGCAACGAGATGGAATGGGCGCTCAAGTTCGACGCCTACGGGGACAAGGCGACGGCGCTGGTCAGCTACCGGGGCAAGTCGTATGTCCGCGGCGGGCCGATGCATTACGGCGGCGGTGAGGTGGTCAGTCTCTACGACCAGGGCGCCATCCGTAACATCGCCACATTTCACCGCAACATCGTCGAAGGGCGATTCGACAACCCGACGGTGCAGCCGGCGGGCGACGACGTGCTGACCGCCGTCCTCGGCCGCGAGGCCTGCCAGCGCGGAGAGGCCCTGACGATGGAGACCATTCTCAAGGAGAACAAGGCCCTCGAGTTCGACCTCGCAGGTCTCAAGGTCTAGCCCGTCTTTCGCAACCGGGCAACGGGATAGTGAAGAAAGGCCGGAAAGTGAGGGATGGCCCGGCTAGGTCTTCACTACATCCGCTGATCCCCCAGAGGACGTCATGGGGACAGTGAAACAGTGGCGCGGGGAGATTCGTTTGCAAGGTGCTTGGGCAGATTGTGTTGCGATATGATTGGCGCCGGGGGTCGGCTGATTGGGTCCTTGGTAGCCGGAGAGGCGCCTCTGTTTCTCTGTCCCCACTCCCCTTGTCCCTGTCCCCACTCCCTCACTCCCTGTCCCCGCTTCCGTTCTCTGTCCCCACTCCCGGGAGGCCGGCTGGAGACACCAGGGGCTTACCACGTCCCGTAGGCCCGGTTGACCTGTTCCAGGTCCCACAAGGACGGGTCGTCATTCGTCAGTTGATACTCCTTGGGGGTGCCCGGATTCACCCACCAGGACGAAACCTGCCCGGCGTTCTTGTTGTCGAAATCCCAAAGCAGCGCAAGTTGCACGCCGGAATCGAGCAGGGCCTGCATCAACCGGTGGAAGGTCGTCTTCTCGTCCGCCGTGGTGCCGTCTCCCGTGGCGCCCCACTCCCCGACCACCAAGGCCTGCGTCAGCATGGCGCTCTTCTCGACAAAGTAGTCGAGCAGCTCCTTGTACTGGCCCGTCAGCCAGACATTGGTCACGGGGGTATCGGAGAAATAGAGCGTTGGAGAGGCGTCGGGATAGACATGCAGCGTCACGGTGTCCATCGGCCGGGGATTATCCACCGGCAGCACCTGCGCCATCTGCGAACGGCTGTCCCGCGGCCAAGTGTGCGCGGTCCAGTTATGCCAGGCGCTGGGGCGCGGCATGGAATCGCCGCTCATGATCAGACGCCACGTGTCCACCGACCGCACCGTCTGCGCGAAGTTCGTCTTGGCCGTCTCGACATCCGCCCGGATCATGTCATCCGGCCCGGTCCATGCCGGAAGGGCCGTCAGGTTCGTGCTGGTCTGCGGCAGGGTCATACCCGTCGAGGGAATCCGGCAGACGCGCATGGCGGTCATGTTGGGATGGTCAACCGAAAGGTTGTACTCGTTTCCAAACTCCCAGCCCCAGACCGCCGGCGATGCGGCGTAGCGGCGGACCAGTTCCCCGGTGTAGTAGGCGATCCATGCGTTCGATCCGCTATCCTTCCGCCCCAGCGCCCGCTTGTACTCGGCATATGTCGGCTTCCCGCCGCGATCCAGGTTCCGCGGTTCGTCGGGCGCAAAATCCCGGCCGGGAATCAGGCACCCCGCCGCCACGGCGTCGTCGACAATCTCGCCGACGGTCGTCGGTGACCAGAAGCAGTCGAGGATCAGTCCAACTCCGTGCTGCTCCGCCTGACCGATGAAGAAGTCCATCCGCCGGTAGTATTCCGCCCGGTTCTTGAAATACAGGTTCCAGTCGGCCGGCCAGAACCCCGCAGCCAGCACGCGGGCGACCGGAATCTTGTGGGCCTGCAGATACGCGAATCCCTGGACGAAAGACGTGTCGTTGGAGTTCTTCAGGTACCGAAGGAACGCATCGTAGTAGTTCACGCCAAAGGCCCGCAACGGAACGGGGCCGCCGGACGCGCCGTACGAGACCAGTTTGCCCGCATGGATGCCCGACGTGGACACGCCGACTCCCCCCTTCCGCTCGACGCTGGGTTGAGCCGCAACCGCCGTGTGGCTCCGCTCGAGGGACAGCACCGGCGGCTGGGGCGATGCAAGGGCCGCAAAGGCGATCAGAACCTGGGTCGCGATCCACCCCGGCCTGTACGTGGGGCTGGCGCGACGGCCCGTTTCCGAGCGCGGGGGTTCGTGTCCGTCAAAAACCGCCTGAATGCGCATCGCCATGTTCGGGAGGATGCCCGGCGGGTGGAAGGTGTCAAGCGGGCCCCAAAACCCCGCCCGAATGGGAACGATTGCGTCGAACACTGCGCCTCGGCCGGAACCGGCCCTGAATCGTTCCGGCGGAGCGTGTGGACGCTGTACGCGACGCGGGAGGGTGGCTACGATGCGCGGCGTCATCTGGGAGATCGGACGATGCACTACCGGCAGATCGGGACCACGGACATGAAGGCCTCGTGCGTGGCGTTCGGGGCGTGGGCGATCGGCGGCGGACCGTGGTGGGGGCCGACGGACGACGCGGAGTCGGTCCGGGCGATCCACGCGGCGATCGATGCAGGCATCAACCTGATCGACACGGCGCCGATGTACGAATACGGGAAGAGCGAGGAACTCGTCGGCCGCGCCATCCGCGACCGGCGCGACAAGGTGCTGATCGCAACCAAGTGCGGACTCTGGCACCGCGACGCGCGGGGCAGCGAGTGGTTCACGATGGGAACGCATACCATCCGGCGCTCGCTGCGGCCCGACACGATCCGGATCGAAGTCGAGGAAAGCCTGCGCCGTCTCGG
>CAYXFW010000183.1:0-6098 GCA_964464305.1 uncultured Verrucomicrobiota bacterium | reverse complement strand
GGCATGGAGGTGCAGGAAATCCGCCGCGGCAGAGGTCCTCGAAGACCGCCGGCCGGGTGTGGGATGAGCTGTCTGTTCCTCGCGGGAGTACTGCCATGGCTCGCCGCCGGGGGCGCCGGGGCTCAGTCCCCCTCCCCCGATTCCTTCAGCCCCAACGCAAGCAGCAACGTATTCTGCATCGCGACCCAACCGGACGGGAAGATCCTGATCGGAGGCGCCTTCAAAGATCTTTCGGGGCATCCGGCACGACACCTCGCGCGACTCAACCCCGATGGATCGCCCGACCTTTCCCTTGACGCCGATGCCGACGGGAGCGTCTTCGCCATCGCGATTCAATCCGACGGCGGGATCTTGGTCGGCGGGTTCTTTACACGTATCGGCGGCAAGAGCCGAGGCCATCTCGCGCGATTCATGCCTGACGGCACGCTGGATGCGAACTTCGATCCGGGCGCCGACGGCGCGGTTCTCTCGCTGACGGTGCAACCCAACGGGAAGATCCTGGTGGGCGGCGCGTTTCAGACCCTGGGAGGAACGGAGAGATATCGTATCGCACGTCTCCACCCCAGCGGGGCCGTGGACCGAGAGTTTGCCCCCGGTTCGAGCCATCCCATCCTTTCGTTGGTTCTTCAACCCAACGGGAGGATTCTGGCCGGCGGGTTCTTCAAGTCGATCGGCGGGGTGGACCGGAGTTTTGTCGCCCGGCTTTGGCCCGACGGCTCGGTGGACGACACGTTCGCTCCTGAGCCGGACGGCCCGGTTTCGATGATCGCGGTTCAGCCGGATGGCCGGATTCTCCTGGCCGGGTATTTCAGCAGACTCGGCGGTGTCGCCAGAGGCTCGATTGCCAGGGTCGAGGAGGACGGATCGCTCGATACGGACTTCGATCCGAAGGGCGGGGTTTCCATTACCGCCATCGCACTGCGAGCGGATGGGAGGATGGTGATCGGCGGCGATTTCGAAACCATGGAATCCCAACGCGTGAGCCGAATTGCGCTCCTGAACGCCGACGGAACGCTGGACGCAGGCTTCAACCCCGGCGCCAATCAGATGATCTATGCTCTGGCCCTGCAGGCCGACGGACGTATTCTCGTGGGCGGCCGTTTCGCCAAGATAGGCGGCCAACCTCGCAACCATATCGCACGGTTGCCGGCCGTCGCGCCGCCCGCATCGGATGACTTCCGCAGCGAAGGCTCCCGGCTCGTGTGGCTGCGTGGAGGCACCTCGCCGGAGGTCGGGCGAACCTCCTTCGAACACAGCCGGGACGGAATTGCGTGGAGCCCGCTGGGACAAGGCACGCGGATCCCCGGTGGATGGGAGTTGGACCTGCCGTCCACCATTTCAACGGAGACGATTCGCGCAAGAGGCGACAGCCTGGGGTCCAAAGGCATCTTCGAGGCCGCAATTGGTGCTCCCCGCGTCGTGGGTCGACCGTGGTGTCGAACCAACGACGCAGCCACCATGGCTTCCGTGGCGGTTCACGCGATCGGATCGAAACCTCTGACATTTCGGTGGCGAAAGGACGGCATTCCGATGAAGGACCTGGAAAAGGTGCGCGGTACAGGCGATGCGGTTCTGTCGATCGACTCGCTCCATCGTTCGGATTCCGGCGGGTACGACGTGATCGTCAGCAATTCTTTCGGCAGCACCACCAGTGCGGTGGCCACATTGGAATTCCGCAACCCGGCGCCCTCCGTTGAACCTGAACCTCCGGGCAAGGTCCGGCCCTGACGCCGATCGTCCCATGCCCAACGTCACGGTCCCACGACCGGACATCCTGCGAGCCGTCCCGCAAGTCCTGAACCGGATCTGGGCCGGCCATTCCTTGAAGATCGCGCTTGACCCTCCCGCGGATGGAGGGCACCGTCGCAAAACAGGTTGCATAACGGAAAGAGGCGAGCCATGAGCGATCCGGTGAACCGTCGCGATTTCATCCGCAATTCCGTTCTGGCTTCGACCGCGCTGGCGGCCGCCGGGGCCGGCGCGGCGGACGCCGTGCCCGCCGCCAAGGCCGCGGCGCGGAAGGATCTGCTTCCCACCGGGAAACTCGGCAGCCTCCAGGTCACGCGCCTGATCCTCGGCGGCAATCTCCTCACCCGGTACCAGCATTCGCGGGATCTCGCCTACGTCCGCAAGCTGGTGAAGTCCTACAACACCGACGACAAGGTCCGCGAGACCATCGAACTCGCCGAGGCCAGCGGCATCAACACGCTCTCCGTGAACGTCACGCCAGCGGTCATGAAGACCCTCGCCGACCACCGCAAGAACGGCGGCACCATCCAGACCATCCTCTACAGCACCGCCAACATCGAGGATGCCGCCGCCTATGGCGCCCAACTCCGGCAGATGGTGGACGCGGGGAGCGAGGCGATCTACATCTGGGGCGAACAGACCGACAAGTGTTTCCGCGAGGGCAAGATGGCCCTGCTCCGCACGCGACTGGAGGAGGCCCGGATGCTCGAGGTGCCCTGCGGCATCGGCGCGCACGAACTGCAGGCCGTGCAGCAGATCGAGAAGGAACAGTGGCCGGCGGACTTCTACATCAAGACATTCCACCACCACCGCTACCCCAGCGCCCCCCGCCCCGGCGAGGCGAAGACCACCACGTGCGAGACGCCCGGCTACTGGTGCCGCAATCCCGAAGAGACGCTGGAGTTCATGAAGACCGTCACCAAGCCGTGGATCGCCTTCAAGGTCATGGCCGCCGGAGCGATCCCGCCGGGCGACGCCTTCCCCTACGCCTTCGCCAACGGCGCCGACTTTGTCCTCGCCGGCATGTTCGACTTCGACATCGCCGAGGACTGCCGCCTCACCCGCGAAGCCGTCGCCAAGGCCCAGACCCGCGTCCGCCCCTGGCGGGCCTGAGACCCGGCCGTCCGCCTCCGCGGACTCATCACAAGGGCGGAAGACGGGCGCCGTAGTAGACGGCGCGGTGGCGGTTGTCGTCGAAGGCGAAGTGCAGCCACTTCCGGTCCCGGCTGACGAAGCCGTCCGGGTAGTTGAGCCTGCCCTTCGAGCCATCGCAGGATTCGGACACGAGCACGCGACGGTACGGCCATGTCTTCATGCCATCGAAGCTCACCCAGAGCGCAAGCGGGCTGCGGTGCGCGGGGTTCGGGTTGTGCAGCAGCGCCACGGCATCGCCCCCCAGCGGGTAGAGCGTCGCCTTCGATCCCGGGTTGGGGATGTCGGTCTTCTCCGCGAACGCCGGCCAGGTACGGCCCCCATCGGCCGAGTCCGCCCGGTAGAGCACGCCGCCGAGGCGGTCCCCGCGGATGAGCATGGCGACGCGGCCGCCCGACAGTTCGACGATGTTGTTCTCCGCCCAGCCGTGGTAGAGGTCGTCGGCCGTCAGGCGGATGTCACCGTGCTCCGTCCATGTCGCTCCGCCATCGAAACTCATCAGCACCCCGTTGCGCGGGTTGCTGACCCGATGGAAGATCTCCTTGTGCCACGGCTTCTCCTGCGGCGCAGGCGCCGGGGTGCCGGGCGGCGGACCGGCGTAGTGCTGGAACGGCGCGAGGATGCGTCCGTCGCGCGCCACGATCGTGTTGCGGACGAACGTGAAATCCGCGAGCCGCCCCGGAACCGGTTCCGGACGGCTCCACGTGCGGCATCCGTCGCCGCTCCGCGTCATCCACGATTTCCAGTCCATGCCCCAGTGCTTGGAATGCGTGGAGAAGAACAGCGTACAATTCGTGCCCCGAACCATCAGTTCCGTCGGACCCTGGCCGACCGTCTTCCCGACGCGAGGGAAGCCGAGGTCGACCGGTTCCAGCGGGCTCCACGTGCGGCCCTGGTCGGTGCTCCGGGTGATGCCGGTGTAGTTCTGGGGAGACGGCTCGAAGTCGCCCCCGGCGAGCATCAGAAGGACCCAGGAGCCGTCCGCGAGTTCGCGCAGCGTGGTGTCACAGACCATGCTGTCGGGCTTCTTCCCGTCGTACGCGACGGTCGTGCGATCCGCCCTCGCATCCGCCGCGGCCTGCGCGGCCCGGTCGGCCGGGACGGCGTTCGCTGTGACCGCCGACAGTGCCCCGAACAGGAATCCCGCTGCCATCCGATTGCGCGTCATGAGATCCACCGGTCAGTCGAGGTGCGCCTTGGGCTTCTCGGCCTGGGCGTCCGTGATCTCGGCGGAGTTGGCGAAGGGGTCGTAGGGAGCGATGCCGAGCGATCCGAGGTGCGCGAGGGTGGCGGGAAGACGGGCCTCGAAGGAGGCGAAGTCCTTGCGCGCGGCCGGGGTCCAGGCGGCTTCGGCGAGGGCGGCGAGGCGCGGCCAGGTGAGGAAGTCGCGCCGCGCCTGGGTGAGTGTCGTCTCGGTCCACAGGCACGCCTGCACGCCGAGCACCTGCGCCTCGTCGGCGGTGGAGAGCTGCAGGCCGGCCGGGAAGGCATAGACGTCCGCGAGCGGATTGAACCCGCCCCACCGGCGGCCGACGGTGTGGCTTTCGTGCTGCACGAAATCGAAATAGCAGGGGCGGCGCGGACAGAGCACGACCGGGTAGCCGGCGTCCAGCGCGGCGCGGAGGACCTGCGGCTTGTCGTGGCGCCACCAGAAAATGACGGTCTTGTCCCGCGGCAGATCCCGAGCGGCGATCTCGTCCCAGCCCGCGGTCTTGAAGCCGAGCCCGTTGATCGTCCCCGCCATCCGCCGGTTGAACCAGGTCTCGACCGCGGCCAGGTCCTTCAGCCCCTCCTTCTCCATCAGCGCCTTCACCTCGGGCAACTCGGGCCACTTCTGCCAGCCGAAATGGACCTCGTCGCCGCCGAAGTGGATGACGCCCGCATCGGGGAAGAGCGCGGCCACCTCCGCCAGGACGGTGTCGAGGAACTTCAGCGTCTCCGCCTTCGCGGGGTTGAAGGTGAAGCGCGGCCAACTGTTTCCCTTCGGGCGGGTGAAGCCGCCGCCGTCCAGCTCGGGATAGGACAGCACCGCGGCATCGGCATGACCGGGCATGTCGATCTCGGGGACGATCGCGATGTTGCGGGCGCGCGCGTAGGCGACGACCGCGCGGATCTCGTCCTGCGTGTAGAACTGCCGCGGCGCGTCGGGGCGTCGGTCGCTCTCGCTGCCGCGCGACCCGGCCACCGTCAGGTTCGGGTAGGCCTTGATCTCGATGCGCCAGCCGGGCGAATCGGTCAGGTGCCAGTGAAGCCGGTTCATCTTGCACGCCGCCATGCCGTCGAGCAGCCGCAGGACGGCCTCCTTCCCGGAGAAATGGCGCGACTCGTCGAGCATGTAGCCGCGCCAGCCGAACCGGGGCGCGTCGGCGATCTCCACGCAGGCCAGCATGCGGCCCCCGCCCTCGCGCGCGGTGCCGCGCAGCAACTGGGCCAGGGTCTGGAGTCCGTTGAAATGCCCCGCCGGCGTGGCCGCGCGGACCGTCACGCCCGAAGCCTCGACGCGCAGCGTATAGCCCTCCCCCGCCGGCCCCGCGGTTCCGGTCTCCCCGGCCGGCAGGAAGCGGATCGCCGCGGCGGCATCCGCAGGCGCGGACGCCAGGGGGAATCCCGCGGCCGCGGACAGCGACTCGAGGTAAAGCTTCGCGACATCGCCCGGCGCCTGTACGAGCGCCCCGGCCTTGAGCGCGAAGCGGCCCTCCCGCGCCTCGACCGAGGCCGGCCGCGGAATCACGCCCGGCTCCGACGCTGCCCGGACCGCGGGCGCGCCCATCGACACCACCGACACAACCGCCACCGCACCGATTCTCGCAACCGATCCGCTCATATCCAAGCCTCCCCACGTCGAACGCTTCGCCATGCCAATCGTTCTGCACGATGCGGCCGATTAGTCAAGATCATCCCGCCCTTCACTGGGGACAGAGAAACAGATCCACTATCCCCATGTTCTCCCCGGCTTGGGGGTGGACGGGTTTCAGGTATCAGGTGTCGGGTGCCGCTCGCCACCGGGCTCGCGAAGCCGCAGTCGCGCACCCCGGAGGTTCCGGTCCCACCGGGCTCGCCCCGGTGGAGAGAAAAAGGGACCACGGACACGCCGCGAATCCCACGACCAACCGCGCCTTCCCCGCCCTGTCCTCCAGCGATGCGCCTCGGGATGTGTCCCCATGCCCCGCAGTCCACGCCCTTTCCTTCGCCATTCT
>CAYXFW010000182.1:0-6100 GCA_964464305.1 uncultured Verrucomicrobiota bacterium | reverse complement strand
GCGGGGGCGCATGCAGATCGAAGTGTCCAGGGTTTCGGCGGACGGGCTGGAGTTCGAGGGCGAGGAGGACGCCTCGATCCTGGAGCTGCAACCGGCCGACAACCTGACGCCCGAGGGCCCGGTCCGGTACCGCGTGACCGCGCAGGTGCTCAAACCGCGTCTGATCGTCCATGGCGAAGTCGAGGTCCCGCTGCGGGGCGAGTGCAGCCGGTGCGGCGGTTTTTTCTCGACTTTGGTCCGCGATCCTGCATTCTTACGGGACTATCTGCTGCAGGATGGGCAGAAGGAAGTGGACATCACGCCGGACTTGCGGGAGGCGGTCCTCCTGCAGTTGCCGGCGAATCCGTTGTGCGCGGAGTCGTGCGCGGGGTTGTGTCCACGGTGCGGCAGCAATCTGAATGAGGGGCCGTGCGAGTGCCGTCCGTCCTCCGATGGCGGACGCTGGGGTGTGCTCGACGGACTCCGCCTGTGACGCAGCCTCCCGTGCGCGGCGAGGCTGGGGAGAAGAGGAAATGGCCGTTCCAAAAAGACGGAAGTCGAAGAGCCGCAAACAGATGCGGATCAAGTCGCACAAGAAGGCGATGCCGGCATTGTCGAAATGCCGGCAGTGTGGCGCGCCCACGCAGCCGCACCGCATCTGCCCCGCTTGCGGCTACTACGCCAAGCGGCAGGTTCTGAGCATTACGGCGGACTGATTTTCGTCCTCCGATGCGCATCGCCATCGATGCCATGGGGGGCGACCACGCCCCTCGCGAGATCGTCGCGGGCACCCTTGAGGCTGCCCGGAGCCTCTCCGGCATTGACGAACTCATTCTGGTCGGCCGCGAGGACGAGATCCGCGCCGTGCTGCCCGGCGGGGCCGTGCCTCCGCGCGTGCGGATCGAGCCGGCGAGCGAGATTGTCGGCATGGACGAGTCGCCGGCGACGGCGGTCCGCCGCAAGAAGGACTCCTCGATCAGCCGGTCCGTGGACCTCGTGAAGGCGGGCGTCGCGGACGCGGTGTTTTCCGCCGGCAATACGGGCGCGGCGGTTGCGGCCATGACGCTGAAGCTGCGCATGCTTCCGGGCGTGCTCCGGCCGGCGATTGCCGCGACGATGCCCGGCGCGGGCGCGACGCCCTGGGTGCTGATCGACGCGGGCGGGAACACGGACTGTTCGCCCGAGATGCTCTTCCAATTTGCCGTGATGGGCACCGTCTACGCGCGCGAAATCCTCGGCATCCGCGACCCCGGCGTCGGGCTGATGAGCATCGGCGGCGAGGAGACGAAGGGGAACGAGATCACGAAGGAGGCCTTTGCGATGCTCAAGGCGTCGCGGATGACCTTCCGGGGCAACGTCGAGGGGCACGACCTCTACACGGAACGCGTGGACGTCGTGGTCTGCGACGGGTTTGTCGGCAATGTCGTGTTGAAGACCAGCGAGAGCGTCGGCCACTACGTCGGCACCCTGCTCAGGGCGGAACTCACGCGGACCCTGCGCCGCAAGCTGGGCGCGCTGCTGGTGAAGCCCGGGCTCGACGAGATCAAGCGGAAGTCGGACCCGTCCTCCTACGGCGGCGCCCCGCTGCTCGGCGCCAACGGCGTCTGCGTCATCGGGCACGGCGCCTCCTCGGCCCGCGCGGTGTTCAATGCGATCCGCGTTTCCGCCGAGGCCGTCCGACGCGATATCTCCCGCCAGATCGAGGCGGGCATCCGGGAACTGAGGTCCGCATGAAATCCGCATCCCATCCAGTCGCCGCGCCCGGCCCCGGCATGCTCCGGGCCGTCGCGATCGCGGGCACGGGGGCGTTCGCGCCCGAGCGCGTGATGACCAATCACGACCTTCAGAAGATCGTCGACACCACGGACGAGTGGATCGTCTCGCGCACGGGCATGAAGGAGCGTCGCATCGCGGGGCCGGAGACAGCCACCTCCGATCTCGCGGCCGAGGCCGCCCGCCGTGCCCTGGCGGACGCCGGACTGGCGGCCGCCGACGTCGAGATGATCCTCGTCGCGACGATCACGCCGGACTACCCGTTCCCCAACACGGCCTGCGTCGTCCAGGACAAGATCGGCGCGAAGAAGGCGTTCTGCATGGGGTTGGAGGCCGCCTGTTCCGGCTTCGTCTACGCCATCGAAACCGCGCGGAACTTCATCGCCACCGGCGCGGTGAACAACGCGCTCGTGATCGGCGCCGAGAAGATGAGCTCGATCCTCGACTGGAAGGACCGGACCACCTGCGTCCTCTTCGGCGACGGGGCGGGGGCGGTGGTGCTCAAGCCGGCCCGGGACGGCGACCGCGGCATTCTGACGACGTCGCTCGGTTCGGACGGTTCCCTGACCCACCTGCTGCTCGTGCCGGCCGGCGGTTCGCGCAAGCCCGCGACGGCGGAGACCGTGGCCGCGCGCGAGCATTTCCTGCGGATGAGCGGGAAGGAAGTCTTCAAGCACGCCGTGACCAACATGGTCCGCTCCGCCCAGACCGCGCTGGCGCGGGCGGGGCTGACCGTGGCGGATGTCGACTGGATGATTCCGCACCAGGCGAACCTCCGCATCATCGCCGCCATCGGCGAGCGGCTCGGGATTCCGCCGGAGAAGTGCATCGTCAACGTCCAGACGTACGGCAACACCTCCGGGGCCTCGATCGGGCTTGCGCTGGACGAGGCGGTCCGCGACGGCCGGATCCGGAAGGGCCACCGCGTGCTCTTCGTGGCCTTCGGCGGCGGCTTCACCTGGGGCGCGATGGTTCTGGAATGGGCGAAGGGGGCGAAATGAAGTCTCTCGCGTGGCTGTTTCCGGGGCAGGGAGCGCAGGCGGTCGGCATGGGCCGGGACCTTGCGGAGCAGATCCCCGCCGCCGCGGCGATGTTCCGCCGCGCCGGCGAGGTGCTCGGGTTCGATCTGGCCCGGGTTTGTTTCGAGGGGCCGGAGGCCGAGCTGACGCGGTCCGACCGGGCCCAGCCCGCGATCTTCGTCGTGAGCGCCGCCTGTGCGGAGGCTCTGACCCTGGCGAAACCCGGCCTGGCGTGGGCCTTCACGGCCGGCCACAGCCTGGGCGAGTGGACCGCGCTGTACGCGGCCGGGGTCGTCTCTTTCGACGATGCCCTGCGCGTCCTTCAGGCCCGCGGCCGGTTCATGCAGCAGGCCTGCGAACAGAATCCCGGCGCGATGCTGGCCGTCCTCGGCCTCCCCCGGGAGGCGGTCGAACAGGTGGCCGCCCGGTCCGGCGCCGAGGTGGCCAACTTCAACGAGCCGGCCCAGACCGTCCTTTCCGGCACGCGGGAGGCGATCGACGCCGCCGAGCGGGTGGCTGTCGAACTCAAGGCCAAGCGGGCCGTGCGGCTCCCGGTGGCCGGCGCCTTCCATTCCTCGCTCATGAAGCCGGCGGCCGACCAGCTGGCGGGCCTGCTGGCCGGAATCGATTTCAAGGCGCCCCGGTTCCCGGTCATGTCGAACGCCACGGGGGCTCCCCATGGAGGGCCGGACGAGACACGACAGGCGATGGTCCGTCAGGTCACGTCATCGGTCCGTTGGGTGGACATCGTACAATATCTTGCCGCACAAGGTGTAGGAAGATACGTTGAATGCGGCCCGGGCCGGATCCTGACGGGGCTTGTGAAGCGTATTGACAGGGAGGCGGAACTCCATACCATCTCCGACCTTCCGGGCCTTCAGGCGGTATCGGGGAAGATCTGATCCGGTCGCCGGGGCCCGGCGGGGGAGTGGAGCAACCATGGGTTCATTGGATGGCAAAGTGGCGCTGGTGACCGGCGCGGCGCGCGGGATCGGGCAGGCGATCGCGGTCCGGCTGGCTTCGGCCGGCGCGGATGTGGCGCTGTGCGACCTGGATGCGGCGTGGCTGGACGAGACGGCCGGGAAGGTCCGCGAGGCGGGCCGGCGGGTCGAGTGCTACGCGTGCGACGTCAGCAACGCGGCCCAGGTGACCGGCGCGGTCGACCAGGCGGCGGCGGCGTTCGGGCGCATCGATATTCTGGTGAATAACGCCGGCATTACGAAGGATGGCTTCCTCGCCCGCATGTCGGAGGCCGACTGGGATGCCGTTCTCGACATCAACCTGAAGGGAACTTTCCTGTTTACAAAAGCCGTGTCCCGGCTGATGATGAAGCAGAGATCGGGGTCGATCGTCAATATCGCCTCGATCATCGGGCTGATCGGCAATGCCGGCCAGTGCAACTACGCCGCCTCGAAGGCGGGCGTGATCGCGTTGACGAAGTCGGTGGCCAAGGAACTGGCGTCCCGGAATGTGCGGGCGAATGCGGTGGCGCCGGGGTTCATCCGGACGAAGATGACCGAAAAGCTGCCCGAGGATATTCAGAAGAAGATGATGGAGCAGATTCCGCTCGCCCGGTTTGGCGAGCCCGAGGATGTGGCCCGGGTTGTCCTGTTCCTGGCAGGGGACGATTCGGCCTACGTGACGGGACAGGTGGTTTCGGTGTGCGGGGGCATGGTCACCGCGTAGACTGCAGCGAACGAGGGAAAGAGAAAGGGTCGTCACATGGCACTGGAAGAAAAGGTCAAGAACATCATCGCCGAGCAACTCGGCGTCAACATCGAGCAGGTCACGCAGGAAGCCTCGTTCATCGAGGATCTGGGCGCGGACTCGCTGGACACCGTGGAGCTGGTCATGGCGTTCGAGGAGGAGTTCGGGGCCGAGATCCCGGACGAGGACGCCGAGAAGCTGACCACCGTCGGCGGCGTCATCACCTACCTGAAGGAAAAGGGTTTCAAGGACTGAGTCCTGAGCCCCTTGCCGGGGCCGGGAACGTCCGCTGAGGCCGGGCGCTCCCGGCCCGGTGCGTCCTTTTTCAATCGCTCGAGCCGGAGGCCGTCCATGTCGGAACGTCGTAGAGTCGTGATTACAGGCATGGGAATTGTGTCGCCGCTCGGTTGCACCGTGGAAACGGTGTGGAACCGGATGGTGAACGGGCAGTCCGGCGTGCGGGCGATCCAGAGTTTCGACGCGTCCGCGTTCGATTCCCGGATCGCCGGCGAGGTCGTCGAGTTCAACGTCGACGAGTTCATCCCGAAGAAGGAGCAGCGCCGGCTGGACCCGTTCTGCAAGTACGGGATCGCGTCCGCGAGGCTGGCCGTGGCGGACTCCGGCCTCGATTTCTCGAAGGAGAATCCCTGGCGCTCCGGCGTTCTCGTCGGCAGCGGCATCGGCGGCCTCCAGGTGCTCTTCCAGCAGAGCAAGGTCTTCATGGAGCGCGGGCCGTCGCGGTTCTCCCCGTTCATGATTCCGCAGATGATCGTGAACATCCTCTCCGGCCTGATCGCGATCGAACACGGCCTCCGCGGACCGAACTTCGCCGTCATCTCGGCCTGCGCGACGGCGACGCATTCGATCGGGGAAGCCCTGCGGATCATCCGCGAGGGCGACGCGGACATCATCCTCGCCGGCGGCGCCGAGGCGCCGATCATGGAACTCGGTGTCGGCGGCTTCTGCGCCATGCGCGCGCTGAGCAAGCGGAACGACGATCCGACGCGTGCGAGCCGGCCGTTCGACATGGACCGGGACGGCTTCGTCATCGGCGAGGGCGCCGGAACCCTCGTCCTCGAGGACTACGAACACGCCATGAAGCGCGGCGCCCGCATCTACTGCGAGCTGGCCGGCTATGGGCGCACCTGCGATGCCTTCCACATGACCGCGCCCGACGAGCAGGGCGCCGGCGCGGCCGAGGCCATGCGGCTGGCCGTCGCCAACGCCCGGCTGGATCCCTCGCAGATCGACTACGTCAACGCGCACGGCACGAGCACGGAACTGAACGACAAGTGCGAAACCCGCGCCATCAAGGCCGCCCTGGGCGAGGCGAATGCCCGGAAGACGATGGTGTCGTCGACCAAGTCCATGACCGGCCACATGCTCGGCGCCGCAGGCGCCATCGAGTCGATGGCCTGCGCCATGGCGATCCTCAAGGGCGTGGTGCCGCCGACCATCAATTACACGACGCCGGACCCGGACTGCGATCTCGACTACGTGCCGAACACGGCCCGGCCGGCGAAGGTCCGCGCGTGCTTGAACAACTCGCTGGGATTTGGCGGTCATAACGCTTCTTTGTGCTTCACGGCGGTGTAGCCGCCCGGCACACGCGACCCGGGGAT
>CAYXFW010000181.1:0-6122 GCA_964464305.1 uncultured Verrucomicrobiota bacterium | reverse complement strand
CGCCCGGCGTCGAGAACGACGCACTTCACCGCGAGCCGTCCGCCCGCATCCGCGCATTCGCCCGTCACGCGGAATTCGCCGCCGCCCGCCGTGATGCGGAACCAGCCGGATCGTTCGAGGTCCGCCTTCGCAACCTGGACGAACGTCGCCGATGCGCCGCCCGACGCCGTGAAGCCGGACCAGTCCATGGCCGACTTCTCGCCGCCCGACTTGCGCACCACGATCTCCTGCGCCCCGGCGACCGCCGCCACCACCAGCGCCGCCACAACCCGCCATCCAAGTCCACGCATGTGCCCCTGCTCTCCCGGGATCGCCCCGTTCCGGCGGCGGCTCGAACCGCCGCCGCCAAAAGAACAGTTTGCGAAACCCGGGGTTCCGGATAAAGTGAAATCGGATCCGATCGAACGATTTTGCACGGCCGAGTCGGGGGGAATGTGGCGTGGATGGATGGGGAACAGTGGCCCGCAAGACGCTGTTGGCGCACGGAAGGTACCTGACGGTCGGGGCGCAGCCCGCATGAGCGCGCCCCCATTCAGGCGCTGCACGTGCGGACACGAGTGGGCGTCGCGCGAGGACTTTCTCGGCGACCCGGACGTCACGATCGTCGGGTACCAGGTCGACTTCGAGGCCCTGCACCTCGGGCTTTTGCTCTTCAATCATGCCTGCCGGACGACCCTGGCGATCGAGGCCGGGCAATTCCGGGATCTTTACGACGGGCCTGTTTTCAAGAAGAAGCGGACCGAAAGCCCGGACTGCCCGGGCTACTGCGTGCACCGCGACAATCTCGAACGGTGTCCCGTCGAGTGCGAATGCGCCTACGTCCGCGAGATCATTCAGATCCTCCGGGCGTGGCCGAAGCGTCCGGCCTGACTGGCGATCGCGCGGCCAGCACCGCGCGCAGGAACCCGGCCGTCGCGCGCGGGGTGCGGCGGATCGCTTCGTCGAACGCCCGAAGCGTCTCCTCGCCCATCACCCGGTGCAACGGGGACTCCGTGTGCCGGTGGAGCCGCTGGAGGACCCGGCATGCGACCGCGTTGCCGGAGGGCAGCGCGTCGTCGAAGGGATCCCGGATGCGGGCGATCAATGGCTCGTGATCGTCCGCCGTGAAGTAGAACCCGCCCCGCGCCGCGTCGCGAAACCGCGCGAGCATGTCCCCGGCGAGATCCCCGGCCCGGTCGAGCCATCGGGTGTCGCCGGACGCCTCGTACAGGTCGAGATACCCCTCGGCGAGGAACGCGTGATCGTCGAGACACGCCGCGTGGTGCGCCGCGCCCAGCGCGAACGAGCGGCGCAGGCGGCCCGTCCCGGGATCGCGGAGCCGCGTCCACGCGAACTCCGCGGCCTCCCCTGCCGCCGCAATCCATGCGGGTTCGCCGAGGTCCCGTCCGGCCGCGGCCAGCGCGCCGAGGGCCAGCCCGTTCCACGAGGTCAGGATCTTGTCGTCCAGCGCGGGCCGCGGACGCTCCGCGCGCGCCGCGAGCAGCCGGTCCAGGATTGCGGGGATCCGTTCCTCGTCGCCCGGTCCGGGCGCCCCGTCGCAGTGCAGGAGGTTGAGTCCCGTCGGCCGCCCGGTCGCTTCGTCGTGCACGTTGCCGCCGGACCGCGCGCCGAAGACGCGCCGCGCCAGGGCATGATCCTCCGGCCCCAGGGCGGACGCGAGGTCGGCGTCGGACCACAGGTAGAAACGACCCTCGCCCCCGGGACTGTCGGCGTCGAGCGCGGTGAAGAAGCCCCCTTCCGGCGCGCGCATCTCGCGGAGCATCCACCGGGCGATCCCGCGGGCGGTGGCGGCAAAGTCCGGACGGCCGGCCGCGCGGGACGCAGCCGCGTAGATCCTCAGCAGCCGCGCGTTGTCGCTGAGCATCTTCTCGAAATGCGGGAGGAACCACCGCTCGTCGACGGCGTACCGGTGAAACCCGCCGCCGACGCGATCGTGGATGCCGCCGGCCTGCATGCCCTCGAGCGTGCGGACCGCCATGTCGAACGCCCCCGCCCCGCCGTCGCGGGCCTGCAGGTCGAGCAGCAGCTCGAGCTCCCCGTGTGGCGGGAACTTCGGGGCGCCGCGGAATCCGCCGTGGGCCGCGTCGAATTCCGCCCGCAGCGAGGCGACGGCGGCGGCGACCGGGTCTCCGGCCGGCGGCGCGTCGCCCGGCGCGGCGGCCGGATCCGCGGCGCGACGGATGGCGCCGGTCAGTTCGTCCGCCTGCCGCTCCACGTCGGCCCGCCGCTCGCGCCACACAGCGGCGATGCGCTCGGAAAGGGTCCGCAACCCGATGGTCCCCCCGCGATCCTCCGGCGGGAAGTACGTGCCCGCAAACCAGGGTCGTCCGTCGGGCGTCAGCCACACCGTGTTGGGCCAGCCGCCGCGGCCCACGGTCAGTTGCGTCGCGTGCATGTAGAGGACGTCGAGATCGGGCCGTTCCTCCCGGTCGACCTTCACGCACACGAACAGGCGGTTCAGTTGGGCGGCGATCTCCGGATTTTCGAACGACTCGTGCGCCATTACGTGACACCAGTGGCACGACGAGTAGCCGACGGACAGCAGCACGGGGCAGTCCCGTCTCCGCGCCTCGGCCAACGCCTCCGGCCCCCAGGGATGCCAGTCGACGGGATTCGATGCGTGCTGCCGCAGGTAGGGGCTCGGCGAGCCGGCCAGACGGTTCGTGCGGGCGGACGGATGCGGAGAATCGTTCATCGCGGTCAGGTTACTGCCTGAACCGGAAGAATCCAGAAGATGGACGCGGGAAGTTGGCGTCCGTGCCGGTGTGCGCACGCCCCGGCCGGGGTCACTTCGGTTCGGCGACCAGGCGCGCAACAGCCTCGAGAAGGGCGGACCCGTCGAGGTTCCGCCCGCGGACCCGGCCGTGGCGGTCGATCAGGAAGTTCGCGGACTCGCCCGGAATGCCGAGCTTCATGATGAGGCCGCGCGCCGTGCGGCCTTCGACCTGCGGCCACGTCATGCCCGGACGGGCGGCGACGAAATCGCGGATGCCGGTGGCGCCGAGGTTCTGGCAGATGCCGATGACCTCGAAGCCCTGCCCGGCGAACTTCTCGCGCGCCTGGGCGATGAACGGCCGGTTGCGGTCCCACGGGACGGAACCCGCGACCCAGACGTCGATCAGGACCACGCTCCCCTGCAGGGATCCGGGGGAGTACTGCGCGCCCTGGATGTCCGTCAGCATGAAATCTGGAAAGCGCGAGCCCGACGCCGAGAGAGCCTGGTCGAGATACTTGTGCATCGCGAGCACGACCGACGACTCCGTCTGCGCCGAGCGCGGATGGACCATCGTGATCGACGGCGAACTGGCTCCGTCCGACGAGTAGACGAGCGGGGCCGGATCGTACACAGAGCTCCCCTTGTAGGCGAGGATCAGACGGCGGATCGCATCCGCGTCCCCGACGCGCGCGAGCATTTCCGCCTCGGTCAGGTAGATGTGGCGCACCTCGGCCAGCGGACGCGCCCCGAACCGGTCGCGCGTCTTCCGCAGAATCGTCGCCGCCTGCGCCGGATCGCGCCGCAGGTCGCCCCAGGCGCGCGCCCGCGCGACGGTCGCCTCGACGGCGACTCCGATGTCGCCCGCCGCCTCCGCGCGTACCGCGAGGTCCGCAAGACGTCCGACGATATCCGTCCACTGCCGCTCGGTGATCACCCGGTCGCCCAGCGCCCGTAGCCCCGTCGTCAGGGTGTGCAACTCGCCCCGAAGATCGTCCGCCGCCCCGGCCGGCATCGCCACCGCCAGGAGCATCCCCGCCCACATTCCAAGTGCTCGCCTGCTCATAACGATCGTCCTTTTCCGCCAAATTGGGATCTCACTGGGATATTCTACCACGAAATTCCCCTCCCGTCGCGAAGGAAGCGCCCGAGAACATGGAGCGCCCCGAAGCCCCGAAGGTATCGGTCCCACCGGGTTCGCCCCCCGCGGTCGCGCGCCCCGGAGGTGTCGGTCCCACCGGGCTCGCCCCGGTGGGGAGAAAAAGGGGTTCCCGCAACGCTGCGCAGCCCACAACGAACCCCGCCGATGTTTCTATGTCCCCATCCTCCCCCGCCTCCGCACCGAGCACCCCACTACTTGGCGGAGGGATGCAGATGAAATGGATTCATCCATTTGGATCCGATCCGTTCGCTAAGCGCAGTCCATATCAAGAGGCCGTACACTCGGCCGCCTCCGATCAAGAGCAGCATGTTTAGCAAGTTTCCCCATGGCATCCATGCGCCGGGCATCAGGGCATAGCCCGACGCCGTATAGCTGGCCGCCTTTGCAGCGATCCATGCCATCTGGAAAACGGCACCGGAACGAACGCGCCAGTGATTGCCCATATGTACAAGCAACCACAGAAATATCGCGTCCAAAAGCAAGAAACAGAGAAGCGACAACTGCCTCTGACGCAGCAAGAGGCTTGGGACATCGCCAATCAGTTGCCGCGCAAGAGCTGTATCCTCTCCGAAAGCGGCCACGACCCACAGTGTGGGGCTTATCAGTGCCCGAAGGACCCGGTCGTGCCACTTCCTAGAGAATGAGTCGGTCATCGCGAGTCATGGTGACAAGTCATGGTGATAGGTAAATCGTCCACGCCGCGTACGCTATCCGTATCGCTCCATGCCGCCAAGCGAATACGGCGGTCGCAGGCAGCACCGCTACTGAAAGCGCGGACCGTGCGGCCCGCCCCTTCTTTCAGGTTTCCTTCCTCATCCTTCATCCCATCCCCATGCCGCAAATCCTGTAATCCTGTCTCTTCTTCCTCTTCGCGGCTTTGCGCCTTCGCGTGAGCCCAATCCGTCCGTGATGCTCCCCTCCACATCCGAAGCCCGGACTTCATGATTCTGCTGTTCAGTATTCGATATTCTGCTGTTCGCTCCGTCTCCCAATCCCCCGCCTTGCCGCCGCCGGACGAACCGCAGAACCGCAGAATACCGAACCGCAGAACGCCGAAGGAAGAGAAGGCTTGCGGCAAGCAAGCGACGCCGAAACCCCGGGCGCGCCAGAATCCCGAGAGCGGCCCTGTCCAAGGTTCGGACGACGGCACCGGCTGCGCTTCCAACCCTTGGACAAATCCGCCCCGCTTCCGGCCCACGCAACCCATTCCCTCCACAAATCTTGCCAAAGCCATATGCAGACCCGGCAACCGAACCCCCGCCACTTCTTCCATGTCCCCATCCGCCACTGCCACACCGCCATACTGCCACACCGCCATACTGCCACACCGCCATACTGCCACACCGCCATACTGCTGTTCCCGCCCGCCTGCGGTCTACTCCCCCCCATCGGCTTCGCTGTCGCCGCGGAGGGTGCAGATGCCGCGGCGGGACTGTTCGATGAAGGGGATCCATGCCGCGGCGGGGCCGGAGTCGCATTCCGCGCGAAGTCGCTCGAGGGCCTGGCGGATGTTGAGGCCGGACCGGAAGACAATGTCGAAGGCGCGCTTGACCGTGATGCGGTCGGCGGGCGAGAAGCCGGCGCGGCGCATGCCGACGACGTTGAGCCCCGCGACGACGTTCCGCCGGACGCCGGCGACCGTGCAGTACGGCAGCACGTCCTTGCCGACGCCCGCGTTGCCGGAGATCATCGCGAGCGCCCCGATCCGCGTGAACTGGTGCACCACGGCGTTGCCGCTGATGAAGGCGCGGTCGCCCACCTGCACGTCGCCGGCCAGCAGCGCGCCGTTGGCCATGATCACAAAGTCGCCGAGGCGCACGTTGTGCGCGACATGGCTGTTGGCCATCAGGAAGCAGCCGCGGCCGACGACGGTGGACGAGTTCTCGTGGGTGCCGCGGTGGACGGTCACACCCTCGCGGATCACGGAGTCCGGCCCGATCTCGACGTAGCTCGGCACGTTGCGGAATTTGAGATCCTGCGGGAAATCGCCCAGCACCGCGTTGGAATGAACGCGGCAATTCGCGCCCAGCCGCACGTGGTCGAGGATCGTCGCATGGGGCCCGATCCAACACCCTTCGCCGACGGTCACATCGTTGCCGATCACGGCCAGCGGCCCCACCGTGACCCCCTGCCCCAACCGGGCGCCCGTCTCGATCACCGCCGTCGGATGTACGCTCACCGCGTGCCTCCCCCTTCAAAATCGACCAGGCCCGACTCCCGCAGACTGAAGAAACCCACCGCGCTACC
>CAYXFW010000180.1:5569-6136 GCA_964464305.1 uncultured Verrucomicrobiota bacterium | reverse complement strand
CCGACCGCTATCCGCCACATGCCGAGCGGCTGGAAACGGAGTCACGCCTGGGATTCGCCGTGGAGTCGAAGTACCTCGGGCATGCCGTGGCCGCGCTTCGCGACTTGGGGGCGACCTTTGAAGTCCGGCGCAGCCGTGGAGCCTCCCTGATCCACTCGGTCACCGTGCCCCCCCTCTCGCTGCGCAACCTCACCGCCTCCATCCGCGCGGTCACGGCGGAAAGGGCCGGCGAGGCGCGTCCCGACTCGGTTCGCGACGCGAACATCGACACTGGGCTGCACGGAACCTACGCCGCCGCCGGATCCGTCACCCTGGACCTTGGCTCGCCCCTGGAGGTCTCCTGCCTTCACCTGATGGCGCCCCGGCCCATGAACGGCGGCCTCCCGGGCGGTTACCGCCTGGAAGCCTCCGACGACGGCGCCGCATTCACGGTCATCCGGGAAGTTCCGCGTCGTTTCGCCGTGGCCTACGCGATCGGCACCCGGGCCTATCTGCGGGGCGCGTGGGGCATGATGGAGATCCGCTTCGGTCCCCTGCGGACGCGGTTCCTTCGACTGACGCCCCTGT
>CAYXFW010000180.1:0-5559 GCA_964464305.1 uncultured Verrucomicrobiota bacterium | reverse complement strand
ACTGGGTCGTCACGGAAATCCAGGTTCTCGGTCCCTCCGGCGCGACGGCCGCGGCCGCCCCCCCCGTCGGCGACCTCGTTCGCCGTCTGAAAGCGGAGTCCATCGGCACATTGATCGGCGATCGTCTCCTCAGCGCCAGAATCCGCGCGGCGAGCCGCGGCGATGCCGAGGCCGTCCGCGTCCTGGCCTACTACAAGCAACCGGACTCCGAGCCGCCCCCCTCCTTCGCCATCCAATCCGGAAGAGACGTCGCCATCGCCGTCGAATCCTGCCTGGAACCGACCGCGCGCGCGGTGCTGCTGGATGCCTGCGGGCCGGACGCGATCCGGACCGAGTGGCGACATGGCGATTACTTCGTCTGGGCGCTGAACCCCGCGGCTCAACGCGACGGCATCCACATCGAATGGTTCGGCAGAACCCTGTTCCGGCGCACTCCCCAGCCGGCACCGCAGGGGAAAGAGGATACGTCAGCCCCCTGACGCCCCGACTCAGGTCCGCGCGATCCCGGCCGCGTCGCAGGCCTTCTTCACATGCGCGACTTCTTCGGCCATGCGCACCGCATTCCATCCCATGCGCCCGGCCATCGTGCCCGCCACCTCCAGCAACGTGGCGTCCGGCGGGCATCCGCGGACCGACAGGCCCGTGCGACGGATGACCACGTCGCCGAGCCGCTGCGCCATTTCATGGTCCAGCGCGTGAAGGACCTGGGCCTCCAGAAGGCCACCCGCCGCCGCTCCCAGCCCCGCCGCCTCCGTACCATAGTCGGAGAGCAGTTCCGCATCCGCGCCACCAGCCACCCCTGCGCGCAAGAAGGCATTCCAGTCCGGAATCTCCCCACCGACGAGCCGGGGAAGCGTAGCCGTGGCCGGAAGGCGGAATCCCGGACGGATTCGCCGGACCACGTCCTCCGCAACGGACACGGCGGTCGTATACTTGACGCCCATCACGCTCAACAGGCCGGAGACGCCCTCGCCGGACCGGTCGACAACGCGCGAGTGGGCCAGCATCGGCGCATCCTCACCCCGGGCCCACGCCCGGTCATCCGCTGGCACGAGCCCGCAGTGAACGTGCAGGACATCCTCCCGCCGGAGTCCGGCCGCCGGCCACGCACGGTTGAACCCACCGATGAACCGGTCGATCATCGCCTCCGTGGCCCGGAATGACTCAGGGCTTCCCTCGTGACGAAACCACTCGGTGCCGACAATGGAGCAGCCGCGCCACGGTGCGACGAAATAGAACCTGCCTCCGGTTCCCGCACGGATTCGCACACCGACCGCGACGGGGGCCGGATGGAGGGGTCGGGTCACAAGGTTAATGCCGCCGACCAGCCGTCCCGGCCGCCCTTGCCGACGCCACAGCCGCCCCTCCCACGGGCCGGTGCAATCCACCACCCACTTCGCCCGGACGTCGAGCCGCCCGCCGCTCAGCCGGTCCACGATCTCCGCCCCACAGACGCGCCCATCCCGGATACGGAAGGATCCGACCTCGGCATAATTGGCGGCAACGGCGCCGGCCCGACAGGCGGAACGAAGGAAGGCGACGACCAGCCGCTCGGTATGATGCACGTACCCGTCGGACCAAAGCGCGCCGCCACGGACCCCCTCGGCGGGGATGGACGGAACCATGTCCAGAAGTTCCTGCCGCCCGATCACCCGCGGCGGAATCCCGCGCTTCGCGGCGTCCGGAAGCTCCGGATCGAGGGCGGAAAGAGCGCGGTAGAGAAGCAGCCCGGCGCGCATGACTTCCGGTCCGCGCATGGCAAGACCCTCAAGAGGGATCACGCACGCCAGGGGATGGGCCAGGTGCGGAGCAATCCACAGCAGGCGGTTCCGGTCCCGAATCGACTGCAGACTCCGGCCGAAATCGAGATCCTGAAGGTACCGAAGCCCCCCATGGATGATCTTCTGGGATTGCGCCGAGGTCGCATGGGCAAAGTCGTCCCGCTCCACCACCGCCACCGAAAGGCCGGCCAGCGATGCGACCCACGCCACGGCGGCGCCATGGATCCCCCCGCCCACCACCAGCACATCGTGGGCGGATTCGCTCAAGGACTGAAGGTCGCGATCCATCGGAACGAACGGCCCCCCGATTCCGCCGGCCCGTTCGCCCTACCACGGCGCGCCACGGCGTCGGAATCCATCCATGATGGAGGCCCGCCCCCGCCCCGACAAGGCGAATCGCGCAGTCAGCATGGTCTTGACAGAACTGCATCCGATCCGCAGACTCGCCCGGTTTCCGTGCTGTAAGGCGAATGGGACCGGGACACGAACGAAGGGTGAAACCGCCATGCTGATCCGTGAACTGATCGCGATCTTTTGCGCATCCTTTGCGTCGCTGCTATTCGAAGTCACCGTTGTCAAGATTTTCGAGTTCAGCCTCTGGGCGAACTACGCCTACCTGATGATCAGCACGGCGATGCTGGGCATCGGCGTCAGCGGTATCGTGCTGACCCGCTGGCCGTCGATGGCGCGTATCCCCGCCGAGCGGTTCCTCCCGTTCAACACCTTTGCCTGCGCCCTGACCATGGCCGGCGCGTTCTGGGTGATCAACACGGTTCCGGTCCACCTGCCCGCCGCACCGGACGGTTGGGTCCGCGAGGCGATGAATGTTGCGGTCGTGTTCCTGTCCCTCGGCGCGCCCTACTTCTTCTTCGGCCTGCTGATCGGTTACATCTTCGAGAACCGCGGGCACATGGCCGGCGTCTATTACAGCGCCGACCTGGTCGGGGCCGGCCTCGGCGCGCTGGCGATCGTGCCCCTGATCACCCCGCTGGAGCCGCAGGGGCTCGTCCTGCTCTGCGTCGTCGTGACCGCTGCGGCCGGCGTGCTGTTCCTCTACAGCGGATCCAGCGCCACCCGTCCGCTGAAGGCCTCCGCGACCGTGATCTGGATCCTGCTGGCCGCCTTCGCGGTCTGGGAGGCTCCGCAACTCGCCGGGCATGTCCCGCTGAAGGTGCACGTCAAGAAGCGGGCGTATGCGCGCGAGGCGAAGGCCGGCAAGGTCGAAAAGCACGGATGGAGCGTGCTCTCCCGCGTCGATATCGCCCCCTTTCCCGGGAAAAGGGACCTCAAGCGCGTCTGGATCGCCGGCGGTGTCAACGAATCCTCGATCCACAGGTTCGACGGCAACTTTGAGGCCCTCCGCACGAACCGGACCGAACTCGCGAAGCAAGCCGCGACGGTCATGGACCACAAGGCCCTGCCGCACATCCTCAAGAACAACCACGAGGTCTGCATCATCGGCACATCCGGCGGCGACGATGCCTACTACGCCCTGGCCATGGGCGCCCGCCACGTGATGGGCGTCGAGATGGATCCGATGATCGTGAAGTTTGTCACCGAGGACTACAAGGCGTACGCGGGCGGACTCTTCACCGACAAGGTCTACAGCGACATCGTCGTCGACGAGGGCCGCAGCTATCTCCAGCGCTGCGGGCGCAAGTTCGACGTGATCCAGCAGATCAACAACTTCACGCCGATCGCCTTCCAGAACGGCGCGCTGAATCTCAGCGAGACCTACCTGCTCACCGTCGAGTCGTTCGCCACGTTCCACGACTGCCTCAAGGACGACGGCATCCTGAGCATCAGCCGCTACGGAACCATCCGCCTGCTCTCCATCGCCGTTGAAATGTTCCGCCGCAAGGGCATCAAGCCGGAGGAGTACTCGAAGCATCTCTTCGTCGGCGAGGGATCGATCCCCGTCATCAACACCTTCATGATGAAGAAGAGCGCCTTCACACCGGAAGAGATCGAGACGCTTCGCAAGTTCTACGACCAGCCGCACAAGCGGAGGATCCTGTACGCTCCCTACCTCACCGAGCATCAGACCAACCTGGCGAACAACCTCTACTACAAGCTCGCCACGTCGGACCGCCCGCAGGACTTCTACCGCGTCGGCTGCTTCGACTTCTCGCCGTCGACCGACGCCAAACCGTTCTTCAACAAGATGAAAGTGCTCGGGGCGAAGGAAGTGGACCGCAAGACGCTGACCATGCTGCCTGCGGAAACCGCCATCATCGAGGGGCCCAACTACATCGGCCGCCGGATTTCGAAGGGTGACATTCCGCCGATTCTCGTTCTGGCCGAATCGGCATTCTTCGCACTGATCTTCTTCGGCTTCCCCCTGATGACGAAGTCGTCCCTTCGCGACCAGCTCCGCAAGGAGTTCCGCGAACTGGGCTACTTTGCCTGCCTCGGTCTGGCGTTCATCTTCGTGGAAATCTGCCTGATGCAGCGGCTCGTACTCTTCCTTGGCGCGCCCGTGTACAGCATCTCCGCGGTGCTGTGCAGCCTGTTGGTCGCCGCGGGCGTTGGGGCGCTGATCTCGAACCGCTTCGAGCCGACCCCGCGCAGGATGCGTCTGCTGCTGCTCGCGGTGGCGGTCGTCGTGCTCATCGTCGACCGGATCCTCCCCCTGCTGAACACGCACTGCCTCGGCTGGAGTCTGCCCGCCCGGTTCACGATCGCCGCCCTGGTGACGGGTCTCCCCGGCATCCTGATGGGCATGCCAATGCCGTCCGGCGTGAAGTACCTCAAGACCATGGGCCACCACAACATCCCGTGGGCTTGGGCGACGAACGGGTTCTTCACGGTCATTGGCACCGCCCTCGTGGTCCTGATCGCCTCGGTAACCGGCTTCCCCGTCGTGTTCTACATGGCCGCCATCCTCTACGCCGTGGCCCCGCTTTTCATTCGCATCACGCCCACGCCGAAATAGACGCAGTCCGCCCTTGTCGGAATCTGCGCGGTGCACGGTTCGCCCCCCCCCGTGGCGGCGGAGATCCAGATCGGCCGCAGCCGTTGCGCCCGCGCATACCCCCGCGCATCGCCGGGGCCGGGCGGGGCGCATGGCACTTCTGCGGGTCCTGTTCACGAGAGACAAGCGACGGCGGCCAATATGCGCTTCCAGAGCGGGTCCGCTGTAGCCGCGACCGGTGGTCGCGGCGGGCAAGCGCACGGGAACGCAGGAAGGCCGCGACCACCGGTCGCAGCTACAGCGGATCACTCACGACTCTGGAAGCTACCCCGCAGAAGTGCCATGCGCCCGGCCGGGCGAGGACCCGAAAAATTGGTTTTCGTTCGACGGGGTTCGTCCTATAGTGTCCCCGTTGCCGGCACGACCGGTGGAGGTGGACCATGACGGATCGTCAGATCGCGCAGTTCAGTTCCCGTATCGCGGTGTGCGGATGGTCGCTGCAGGCCACGGATCCCGCCTCGCTGGTCGAGCGGATCCAGGCCGCGGGCTTCCACCGCGTGCAACTCGACCTCGACCCCTTCCGCGAGAGTCCGGCTGCCTGGGAAGCCGCGCCCGCCCTCTTCGCGAAGCACGGCATCACGCCGGTCTCGGGCATGTTCCGGACGGTCGGCGAGGATTATTCCTCGCTGGAATCGATCCGCCTCACGGGCGGCATCGTGCCGGACGCCACCTGGCCGCAGAACCTCGGCAATGCCGAGCTCACGGCGCGCAATGCGGAGAAGCTGGGGCTGAAGTTCGTCATGTTCCACGCAGGATTCCTGCCGCATGACCCGAAGGATCCGGCCTTCGACAAGCTTGCCGGCC
>CAYXFW010000179.1:0-6143 GCA_964464305.1 uncultured Verrucomicrobiota bacterium | reverse complement strand
CCGCTCCAGGTCGCGCACCCGCACGCGGCGCCCGGCGCGGTCGATCTCCAGGGCGCTCGTCCGGTTCAGCGCCGTCACGTTGCGCACGTTCTGGAAAAACACCGGGTCACGCACGGCACCCAGCGGCGTCGACACGAGCTGGCGCCGGTCGCGGACGACGCCGGAAATGTAATACGGCAACCCGCAGCCCGCGTAGGACAGCAGTTCGCCGCGGTCAACGATCGTCACCTCCGTGTCCGGCCGCAACCGGATCACCTTTGAGGCCACCTTGGGGCCCGCGGCCACGCCGCCGACGATGACCACGCGCAGCCGCCGGCCCTCCGCCGGCACTGGGGCCGGGGCCTCCCCGGCGGTGAAGCGGAGGACAAACTCCGCGCCGCCGAGATCCGAGGCGCCGACGGTCACCGATCCCCCCGCGCCCTCGACCAGCGCCTTGACGAAGGAGAGTCCCAGACCGACACCGGGTGTCGACCCCTGAGAAGCCGCCGCCCCCCGGTGGAACGGCTCGAAGATCCGCGCACGCTGGTCCTCCGCGACCCCCGGGCCGGAGTCGCCCACCGCGATCCGGATCGCGCCGCCGGCCTCGTCCTCGGTGAGCAGGAGTCGCACCTGTCCGTGGCGCGGCGTGTACTTGAGGGCGTTCTCGATCAGGGCCCGGAGCGCCTCCGTGATCGAATCCTCGCCCACCCGGACGAACGCAGGTTCGACCCGCACGTCCGCCGACAGCCCGATGTCGCGGCGGCCGGCCTCGTCAAGCCACTGCTGGTGCAGATGCCGGACGATGGCCGCCGCATCCGAAACCGCCTCGACCCCGCGCTCCTTGCGAACGATGGACAGAAGCCGCCGCACCGTTTCGAGCGCCTCCTGCAGCCGCGTATCGGCCCGTTCCAGAAGGTCCTTCTGCCGCGGCGCCAGCGGGCCCGCCAGTTCGCCCAGCAGCGTGCGCAACACCGTGTCGGCGGCGCCGATCGGCGATTTCAACTGGTGCGCGATCACCGCCGCAAATCGCAGCGGATCGTTCATGTCGGGGCCGGCGCCGGCGGACGGTTTCTTTTTCATCGCGGTCCGGGTTCTCCACTCAAGCCGCGGAAAGGAAATGGCCGGCGGCCTGCGGCCATCGTAGGGCAACCCTCGCCCTCCCCGCAAGCGCGCAACAGCCCTTGATCCTCGCCAACGTGTTCATGGAGGACCCGGTTTCTCTGTCCCCTCCGAATCCGCCCCGCGCAGGGGGGCGGCGGTCCAGCGGCGGGTGGCGATGGCGGCGTCGATGGCGGGATGGGGACAGAGATACAGTGCGGCGAGCGAGTGGTCGGCATCGACCGGGATTACGACCGCGCGGGCGCCGTCCGGGAGGCCGTCGAGCGGGATCGCGAGGTAGCCGGACTCGAAAAGGCCGCGGGTCGCGATGGAATCCGCGGTCGTTCCGGCGGGCATGAGGCGGGGGTGGCCGATCAGGAGGTTCACGCCGCGGGAGTTCAGATACCCGAGTGTGGCGATGCGCTGATGGCCGGGCTTGGGGCCGAGGAACGGGCGTCGATCGCGCACGGGGGCCCCGGACCGGGCAATCCACCGGTCGGAGAGTCCCAGCATGTCGACCGTCGGGAGCCCGGAATGGAACGGAATCGCCCCGGCGGCCGTCACCGCGAGGATCGCGCCGCTGCCCCCGAGATCCGTGCCGAGACGCCGGCCGATGGCCTCCCATTTCTCGTCCGCAAGGTGCCCCTGCATGCCGCGCACGGTCTCGACGCCCCACAGGCGGGGCAGCACGGCGTGCACGGCGGATCCGGCCACGAGCAGGGCCATGACCGCGGCCCGGGACGGCCGGAGTTCGAAGCGCAGGAGAAGCACGCGCGCCAGGAGCACGCAGAGCAGGGGCATCACGGGGACAAAGAGGCGGAATTCCATGAAATCGCCGCCCACCTTCACAAGGTAGGCGAACCATAGCGCGAGGGTCGCCACGACCGCCCACGCGGTCCGCGGGGACAGCACGGCGCGCCAGAGCCGGCGACCGGCCAGGAAGGGGACAAGGGCGAACCAGCCATAGGTCAGGAAGAAGAGCCCGACATACCACGCGCCGCCCGCCAATGCGGCGAAGCCCGGATCCTTCGCATGCCAGGTGTTCGGGACCAGCGTGCCGTAGAAGGACGCCTTCCAGACGAGCCAGACGGCGGTGGGGAGACACGGCGCCAGGAGGGCGGCCAGCCGGACCGTGCGAAAGCGTCCCGGAGGCCAGTGCCGCCAGATCGCGACCAGGACGGGCGGGAAGAGAATCGCCGCCGGAATGGCCGAATCAGGCCGCGTCAGCAGGGCCGCATTGAGCGCCGCCGAGAACGCGGCGAGGCGGACGGGGCCGATGATGCCCGCCGGGGTCCGGGCATCCGGTCGCAGAACGAACGCCGAGGTCACGAAGAGCGCCTGCCAGACCACCTCCATGCCGCCCGAAGCGAAGGCCAGCACGGTGTAGTGGGTCGCGAGCAGCGCCGCCGCCAGGAACCCGGCGGCGGCATCGTCCGAAAGTTTCCGCCCCAGCGCGCCGGTCACGCAGACGAGCGGAAAGAGCGCGGCGATGCCGCTCCACTGGGCGAAGGCAACCGGGTTCCAGCCGAGGGCCAGGGGAATCGCGCTCCAGAGCGTCCACAGGAAGTTGGTGTAGCCCTCGACCCGCTCTCCGGGGTTGAAGACGAGGCCGTGTCCCTCGACGAGATTCCGCGCGTAGCGGAACGAGATGAAGGCGTCGTCCTGAAAGAATCGCGCGGCCGCCGCCAGACCGCAGGCGACGACCGCCAGAACCGTCAGGCTCACCCAATGGCGACGGACATGCATAAACCGGGCGCGATCCCTTGCCCGGAGGCCGACCCTACGATAGACTCATGCCGTGCAGCAAGTGCACCGGAGGCGGTATGCGCGTGCGGAGACTGTTCCGAGGAGCGATGTTCGCGCTGGCAGCGTTGTCGCTCGACGCGGCGGCCGTGGTGACCCTCTCGACCGGCGATCCGGCACATAACACGAACGCCCCCTCCGGCGCCCTGACCGGCAGCGGATGGCAATATCAGGGCACGTTCGGCGACTACGTCGGAACGCCGATCAGCTCCCGGCATTTCCTCACCGCAAAACACATGCTGTTCATCACCAACAGCGTCAACACGTTCCTCTACGGCGGCCAGACCTACACGATCACCGATTACTACGCGAATCCGACCAACGATCTCGTCGTGGTCAAAGTGGCCGAGACGTTCGCGTCCTTCGCCCCCCTGTACACCAATCACAACGAGACCGGGCGGCCGGTCATGATGCTCGGCCGCGGCTGGGAACGCGGGGAGGCGGTCACGGTCGGCGGCGACGAAAAGGGCTGGTTGTATGGCTACCATCCCCTGTCCGGCGCCGACCCTCTGAACACGAAGATCCTGCGGTGGGGCACGAACACCGTGTCGGGTCTGGGCGGCGGGGGATATCTGGTCACGACCTTTTCGTCGGGGCGGGCCGACGAGGCGCACCTGGGCCCCGGCGACTCCGGCGGCGGGATGTTCGTGCTCGATCCGGCCGACAACACGTGGAAGCTCGCCGGCATCAACTACACGATCGACGCCTACTACAGCACCAACAGCAGCGGCACGAGTCCGTTCTGGGCCGCCCTCTACGACAGCTCCGGGCTCTATGTCGGCGAGGGGTCGACGTGGAATCCCGCCTCCGGCCCCTCGGCGTCCTACGCGACGCGCGTGTCCACGAGCGTCGACTGGATCAACAGCGTGGTGCCCGAACCGTCCACGGCCGCATTCCTCGTCCTCTCCGCCGCCGCCGCAGCCGTCGTCCGCCGCCACCGCCGCCATCGCACCCGCCAACTCTGAGCCGCGGGTGCCGCTCCCACCGGGCCCGCCCCATCTGTCTCTGCCCCCGGCGGTACCGGTCCCACCGGGCTGTCTCTGCCCCCGGCGATATCGGTCCCACCCGGCTTGCCCAGGATGTCTCTGCCCCCGGCGGTACCGGTCCCACCGGGCTCGCCCCGGTGGGGAGAAAGACGACGCTGCCCCGCCGCGCAGCCCACAACCGACAGCGCCTCCCCATCCCCTCCTTACAGGCCCTCGCGCGTCGCCGGCGCCGGGGCGGACCTGGAGGTCCGCCCCCACGGGACAAGAACTGGCACGTCCTGTAAGTCCTGCGTTCCCGTCCCGCCTTCCCCTCCACTCCTGTCCAAGGGTCGGACGACCCATAGATGCCGTTGTCCGAACCTTGGACGGCAGTCGGGTTTCTAAGGATCCACACCGCGACTCGGCGCAGCCTGGATCCTAGCAACCTTCGTCGGAGCTACTTACAAACGCATCGCTCCGCGAAGCTGCTTCTCTGTCCCCATGTCCCCCATGTCCCAACCCCGTCGCGGCCAGAATGCAGGGCGGTGCCGAGCCTGTCAAGAAAGCACCCGCAATCATCGGGCACAAGGCAGTACCGCGGGGGGTAGTGCCGGGTCTGTGTGCAGTCCGCTCTGGAACCGCATCTTGGCCGTCGTCGCTTGTCTCTCGTGAATGGGACCCGCAGACCTGTCTTGCGCCCGCGCCATGCGCCCACGGGCGATTTTGCTGTCGATTTTGCTTGTTTTTCGGGCGTTCGGGGGGCAAAGTGGGCAGCTATTAGTTCCGCGTCGAAGCGGCCGGGGGTACCCGGCGGCGCGGAATGGAAGCGAGTCCCCCCGGATTCCTCCAGGGGGGCAAGCGGATTAGCCCGCGTAAAGCGGGTTCAATAGACGGAGGAAGTTATGGAAACGACGACTCCTGTCGTCCGCCGCGAGGTGGACGTCAAGGTGCTGCTCGAGGCGGGTGTCCATTTCGGGCACCAGACCCGGCGCTGGAACCCGAAGATGAAGCCCTTCATCTTTGGCGAACGAAGCGGAATCTACATCATCGACCTCTCGAAGACGCTCGTGCGTCTGAACGAGGCGAAGGTGTTCCTGCGGCGGATCATCTCGTCCGGCCGCCAGGTCCTGTTCGTGGGCACGAAGAAGCAGGCGCAGGAGCAGGTCCGCAAGGCCGCCGAGGCGCTGCACCAGCCCTACGTGGTCAACCGCTGGCTGGGCGGCATGCTCACCAACAACCGCACCATCCGCCAGAGCGTGGCGCGCATGCGCAAGATCGAGTCGATGGAAAAGGGCGGGGCGATGGACAAGCTTCCGAAGAAGGAAGTCGCCACCCTCCGTCACGAGCTGTCCAAGCTGCAGAAGAACCTCAGCGGCGTGGCGGACATGGAGCAGCTTCCGGGCGCGATGTTCGTGGTGGACATCTGCCGCGACGCGATCGCCGTCTCCGAGGCGGCCCGCCTGAACATCCCGGTGGTCGCGCTGGTGGACACGAACGCCAACCCCGATCCGATCGCCTACCCGATCCCGGCGAACGACGATGCCATCCGGTCCATCCAGGTGATTCTGGAAGACCTCGCCTCGTCCATTCGCGACGCGGCGGACGAGTACGCCAAGGCCGCGGCCGAGGCGGCTCACAAGCGGGCGATCGAAGAGGCCGAGGAACGGGCGCGCATGAAGGCCGCCGAGGATGAGCGCAAGGCCCGCGAACGCGAGGCCAAGAAGGCGCGCGCCGACGCGATCGCGAAGGCGAAGGTGGCCAAGGCGTCCGAGCCGGCCGCGGATGCGGCGGCCGCCGAAGCCGCACCCGCCGAAACTGCGGCCGTCGAGGCCCCGGCCGACGGAACCGTCGCGGGCTGACGGCCCCGGCCCGAACCAAACGAATCTGGAAGGAGACGAAGGTCATGGCAGAGATTTCCGCATCCCTGGTCAAGGAACTGCGCGACGAAACCAACGTCGGCATGATGGAGTGCAAGAAGGCGCTGGTCGACGCGGGCGGCGACAAGGCGAAGGCCGTCCAGTTGCTGCGCGAACGCGGGCTGGCGGTCGCCTCCAAGAAGGCGAGCCGGGCGGCCAACAGCGGCATCGTCGCCGCGCAGGCATCCGCCGACGGGCGCAGCGGCGTGATGATCGAGGTCAACTGCGAGACGGACTTCGTCGCGCGCAACGACATCTTCAAGTCGTTCGTGGGCGGCCTGGTCGCCAAGGCGCAGACCCTCGACGGCGAGCTGGCCCCGGCGGTCGCGGACACGGTCCACGCGACGATCCAGAAGATCGGCGAGAACGTGGTCGTCCGCCG
>CAYXFW010000178.1:0-6149 GCA_964464305.1 uncultured Verrucomicrobiota bacterium | reverse complement strand
ACCTCCCGCACCCAGACGTTGTCGAGCACATCCCCCGCCCCGCCCACCCGCTCGGGCCGCGCCGAGAGCAGGACCAAGGCGTCGAGTTTCCGGATCTTGCGATGGCAGAGATAGGGAACCACGGTCCGGGTCGCCTCGTTCCGCCGCCCGCGAACGTATTCGGCGAACCCGGCGTCGATCAGGATGCGCTGTCCGCCCGGGCTCTCGACCAGCGCAGCGCCGCCGTAGCCGGCCGAGAGGAACGTCACCCGCGCGCCCCGGGGCGTCTCCGGAAAGAGGTCCATCGCCGCCACCAGCGCAAGAGCGACGCCCGCCGTCGCCAGGCCGACTCCCGCGGCGCGCGGCGGGACCTTCCACCACGCCGCCACGAGGCGAACCCGGTCCCGCAACGGCCGCCACCAGATCCACGCGGCACAGAGGACATAGTAGGCCGCAAGGAACGAGAGCCCGGGGCGGCGCGCGAACGGGTACGGGAACCAGGTCGCCCCTGCGTGCCCGATCCAGAGGAAGATCCACGAGAAAAACCAGTTCGCCGCGCCAAGCACCATCGCGAGATACATCCCGACGCCCGGGATCAGCCCCAGCAGACCGCCGATCGCGCCGAGCTGCACGTTGATGCCGATCAGCGGAATGGCGACGAGGTTCGCATAGGCTCCGGCGAACGGCCAGCGGCAGAAGTAGAAGGTTGAAAGCGGGATCATCATCCCGAGCTGAATCGCGAACTGGGAACCGAGGAACGCGCCCGCGCCCTGCGGGATCCTCTCGAAGCTGAACCCGTCCGGCAGCCGGATGCCGCGCTTCTCCAGACGGCCGGCGAGAGCGAACAGGCCTGCCGCGGCCGCGACGGTGGGCAGGAGGAACTGCGGGGTCGTCACCAGCGGCCAATGCAGGATGCCGGCGGCGGTGAGGCCGATCGCCAGCAGGAGGAAGGCCGCAAACCGGTTGCCGCGAAGCGGCTGGAGCAGGTCCATCGCGGGCGTGGTCAGCAAACCCAGCGAGAGGATTGCGCCGAACGACAGCGTGAACGACGGGTCCACCGCCACGAGCGGATTGTGGACGAGAATCAGGAACGCGGCGACGGGCACACCGAGAAGGACGGACGCCCGCAACCCGCGGCCGATGTACGCCCAGGTCATCAGCGTCAGACTGTTCATGATGACCGCGCGCAGCGTCGACGGCCGGGCGCCGGTGATGATGGCGAAGACCAAGAGCGCCAGGAGGATCAACGGCACGTAGTACTGCCGCGGCACGCGGAGAATGGAGAAGATCCCGACGAACATGACCGTGATGATCGTGACGTGGAGCCCCGAGACGGCCAGCACATGGTTGACTCCCGCGGCCTTGAATTCGTTCGCGATGAGTTCCCCGCACCCGGGATCCTCCGGCATCGCGCCCGAGCCGTCCCTCCGGTACGTGGGGCTGTAGGGACACTCGGTGTTCTGCAGCCCGTAGCGGAGTCCGAGCGTCACGCCGCCGACGAACGCCGACTCCGGGTAGAGGATCGTCGCCTTGATCACGCGCGTGATCCGGTCGCGCAGGCCGAGCGAGAAGGCCACGAGCCCGTTGCGATGCGGCGGCAGTCCGCCGTCCTCCGGCTCCACCCCCCGGATCGGCGCATCCGCCCGTCCCCGCGAATCGACCGCGAGCAGCCCATGGACGCCCGTGTTCCGGAGGAACCTCCGCGCATCGAATCCCCCGGGGTTTGCCGCGCCGCGGGCGATCGAGAGGACGCCCTCGGCCTCGATCGCGCGCCCGTACGCGCCGGCGTCGGCGAATTTCGCGTAGCCGGGACAATCGGGGCGGACGGTGACCTGGAACTCCCCGCCCTCGACGCGGAAAAACGGGCCGCCCGCAGGCGACTGGATGAACTGGGGGGTCACGGGCAGGACGGTCTTGAAGTCGTATACGAGCGGATCGGCATTGATGTAGCCCAGGATGCGGACCGGCGCCTGCTTCGATCCCGGACGGGCGAAGGCGCCGGCGTGGTTGGACACCCGGTAGATGCCGATCCGCCCGGGGGATGTGCCCGCGATCTCCAGGATACCCGTGATGCGGGTGAACGGCTGCGGAACCGTGATGGACGTCCCAACCGGATCGGCCACCCGCACGGTCATCACGTCGCTCGTGACCGCGATCGGGGCGATGTCGAACCTCCATCGCCCCCGCGCGTCGAGCGTCGCCACGCCGTTCGTATCCCGCACCGGCACGCGGGCGTCCAGTTCGCCGAGGATGCGGAACGAGACATCGAGCGGGCGCAGATCCTGTTCCTTGACCAGCCGCAGCCGGCCGGTCTCCGGCGGCGGCCGGTCCAGCACGAGGGCCATGTGCGGGGTCATCGCAATACAGCCCAGCCGCATGTCGGGTTCGGCGTTCGCCGCCAGGTGCCGGGTGTAGCCGAGGGACAGGCCCGACACGGCGAGCAGCATCGCGAGCCGGCGTCCGACGGCGGCCGCAGCGCCGGAACGCGCGGCGCGCCAGGCGACGACCCCGGCCGCGGCCAGGGCAAGCGCCGTCAGAATCGAAAGCCCGGTCAACGCCCCGGGATCCGACGGCGCCGCCATCGAGACGGCGATGCCGACGATGTACGCGTAACAGAAGAGAATGATCCGGGATTCAATCCGCATGGGGAGGCTCCGCGGTCCACGGGATGCCCGGATAATAGGCCGCATTCGAGATCCAGACCGGCGAGCTCTCCGGCTTCCCCTGCCACAGTGCCGCGACCGCGGCCCGGTACTCCGGCCTCAGCGCCATCACGACGATGCCGAACAGCATGGCCGCCGCCATGATCTTCACCAGTTGCTGTGCGCCGCGTTCCATGGGGGGAGGTGTCGGGTTTCAGGTGTCAGGGAGGAGGAGTTTCAAGTTCCACGTTTCAAGTTTCAAGTTCCTCAAGGTGGAGGCGAAGTTCGGCCCTGGAGGTTGGGTTCGGAGGTTGCCGATGGCGCCGGGGGTTTCCGGGTGGCGAGGCAGACGAAGACGAAGAAGAACGCGATGCAAGGCAGAAGGTAGATGACGCCTTGCGGCTCGAAGAAGAGTCGCCGGCCGCGACTTGCGAGCCAGACGAGGTAGCCGATGAATCCGGCGCCGTTGACGGCGGCGACCAGGCCGGGCAACCAGGCGCGGGGGCCGTTCATGCGTATCTCCGCAAGCGGGCGACGACCGCGTCGATTTGCGATTCCGCCAGGCGGGGCGGGATTCCGCGCGCCGCAATGAGACGGGGGAGGTCCGCGGGCGTGGAAAGCGCCGTGTCACGGGCATCCGCCTCGACGCGCGCTCCGCGAAACGCGAAGACGAGCACGGGGACGAGCGGAACATCCCGAATGCCGCCAGCTCCAAGACACGCGCCCAGCACGCGCACGTGGCGCTCGTTCTGGAGCACGGGATTCTCGTGGCGACGCGCCGGCCGCGTGCCATCGCCCTCCTGCGTCCACGCCGGATCCCGCGCGCCGCCGGTGATGCGCCCACCCCAGTTCTTGGTCTCGATCACGAACACACCGCCGGGACCCACGACGAGATGGTCGATCTGCGCGGCGCGAAACCCGCTACGGATGGAGAGATCGTTGAACACGTAATGCGAGTTGTCGAGACCGCGCGCCAGCTCCTGGGCGACCCGGGTCTCCCCCCTCAGCCCTGCCTGGATCGCCTGCGATTCGTGGCCGCCCTGCCGGACCGCCGCGCCGTGCGCGACCGCGAGGAACGCCAAAATGCCGGCCGCGACGACCCATCCGACGCCCCGGGTGGCGGCACCCACCGCCAGCAGCACACCGGCCGCGACGGCCTCCGCCGGAATCAAGCGCCGGAGGAGTCCGGCCTCGCGCCGCAGCCGGCCGCGGCGGCCCGACAGGGAGTTTTCGTCTGACAGGACGCGCGCCATGCCTCACTGTGGCGCAGGTGCCGGCGGTGCGTCCGCAGGCGCCGGAACCACCTCCGCAAAGGAGACCCGATCGCGAACCGACGTGATGCGGATCTTCACGGTCTGACCCGGTTGCGTGCCCGGAACGATGACCACCATGCCGCCCAGGCGGACCACCCCGTCCTGGTCCGGGTTACGGCGCGCCTTTTCGGAGATCGTCACCGTACGCTCCTCCCCCTCCTTCGGCGGTCCGCCGGCGTCGGGCGCCGCCGGACTGACCGCGGCCGCGGCGGGCGCGTTCGTCGCCGTGGATGCGGATGGCGCGGGCTCCGCAGAAGGCGTCGGCGCATCGGCCGGGAGCTTCTCGACAAGCTTGCCCGTGCCAAACCGATCGTTGCGTCGGACGATTTCGAACGCAATTCTGTCGCCCTTCGCCGTGCCGGGGACATACACGATGATGTCGTCAACCTTGAGGCGGCCGTCGCCACGCGAGCCGACACCTTCGACCACGCCGGTGTACACCTGGACCGCCGGAGCCGCCGGCTTCTCTTCCGCGGGGGTTGCGGGCTCGGCGGGCTTCGCGGCCTCGGCGACGACCACTGCCTCGGCGGTCGTCTTCTTCACCGCCGTGACTTCCACGACGCGGGTTTCGCCCGCCCGGCCGCCGGACACGAATGCAATCATGCCGCCGATCCGTGCAATGGCGTCGGCGCCTTCGCGGGCTTCCGCCGCGAGATGCACGCGGTAGCGGCGCCCGGTCTGCGGCCGCAGGCCCGGCATCCGGGCCGCGTCCACCACCCCGCCGAGGTTCAGGTCCAGCGCCGTTGCCTCCGCCGGCGTCATGACGCGCACCCTCACTTCGTCGCCGCCGGGCCGCGCCCCGTAGGCGAGGACGGCCACGCCCCCCACGGCAACGATGGAGATCGCAAGCAACACCCACGTCGGTGGACCCCGGCGCGTGTCGGCCGTCCCGATGTTCGATTCCTGTCCGTTCATGACCTTCCCTCCAGTCGGTTTCAGGAGAAGTAAACCAGCACGGCGGCGCATTCGCAATGCCATCGCACAACTCCTCCTCCCGTAGCGCCGCAGCGGCGTTACTGCAGCACCATCAGCGGCCACAGTTCCGGATGCCGGTCGCAGGGCCGGCCCTCCTCCGTTGCCGTGCTCAGACCCTTGCCGCCCCCCCGCTCCGGCGTATCGCGATCGTGCAGGTGGAGCCCGAACCCGGCGACGAACCCCGCCTTGAGAACGATCGGCTCGATGTAGCGCTGCGCGAAGACGATGGTCATCGCATAGCCGGCCTTCGTCCGCTCATACCTGCACGCGACCTTTCCTGCGGCCTCCTCCTTGGACGCCATGTTGATGCCGTCTGCGAGCTGGTGATAGACCTCGCGGAAGCGCCAGACCTGACCCGCGCCGTCCTTGCCGTCCTTCGTCGGCGAGAAGTCGTAGCGATAGTCGTCATTGTCGAAGGTCTTCCCGACATTCGACCGGCCGTTGGCGCCGGTGTCGAAATGCACCTCCAGCGCGCCATCGACGTTCCAGAGCTGGGTCTCCGCGTTCGGGCGCTTCCAGTACTCCGGATCGCTCAGCAGGTTGTCGTCCGCGACCTCGATTCTCAAGTAGATGTTGCTCGAGTCCCACGCCATCCTATACGTCGCATCATGGTCGCCCGGCCGGATGGCGCGGGGATCCCCTTTCGTACACCGGTTGGTGATCGCGATCGCCGGAAGCGCTTCCCATTTCGGCATCCCGTCGGTGCGGGGGACAAAGAAATAGTCCATCTTCCATTCTCCAGAGACGGGGTCGCCGCTCTCTGGAAGCAACCTGTAGGCGACATTCCAGGCGTGCAGCACGTTTGCCGCCGCACCGTCTCCGGCAGCGGGAATCGGCAGCGCCGCCTCGCCGTTGCCCTTCAGGTCGTACGGGATCTTCCGGCCGCCCACCTCCAGCACACCCCTCTGCACGCGACCGGTCAGGTTCTTCAGCGAGGCCACGATGCGGCCGTCCGCCGTCGGACGGAACGAGACCGTCCAGGAGGCGGAGGTGTCGTCCGGTTCGGCGGCCTGCAACGCCTTCGCCAGCTTCGCGACATCCTTCGCCTTGACGAAGAGCGGCGCCGGAGTCACCGGCATCCGGATGTACCCCTGCTTGTCCGGGGCGGCGGTGCGGCCGTTCCCCATGAAGTCGACGAACTCGACCGGCTGGTCGAATCGGACCGCCAGAACCGGACACTTCTTCAGTCCGTTCTCGACATCCGCGCTCGTGCACCAGACCGGCGCGAGACCGGTGCCGT
>CAYXFW010000177.1:0-6168 GCA_964464305.1 uncultured Verrucomicrobiota bacterium | reverse complement strand
CGATGCTTCGAGTGCCTCCTGCACCACGCCGACCCTGCTTCGCGAGGACGCGTCGCAGGGCACGGCGGAGCGGCGCCCTCCAGGACAATCATCTCGCATCTCTACGGAGCGGATCTGGAGGGCCGCGCTCCGTCGCGGCCGTATCCATACGCACTTCACACGGGAGGTCACCGGACACCAAAGGCCTGTCGGTCGATGCGTCGCGCGCAGTCCAGTCGGGGTATTCCCGTTCCTGGGGGGACTCGCGACATGTGACTTGTGCCTTCGCGTCGCACGTCGCAAAGTCGGGGCGTGCAGCTCGGCGGATGCCATGGCGGAACCGAGGGATCGCGAGGCGGCGCCGTGAACCGGTGGAGGATGAGGGTATGAACGTCGGACTTCGGCTGTGGGCGGGCGGTGCGGCGGCGGCCTTCGCGGCGGTGTCGGTTGTTGCGGCGGAGAGCCCGCATGCGTGCATGCAGCCGCCGGAGATGGCGGCCGCGCAGTGGACGGGCGGATTCTGGGGCGAACGAGTCGCGCTGTGCCGCGAGAAGACGCTCGATGCGCTGGAGGCTGCCATGCGCTGCCCGACCAACGGCGCGCAGCTCTGTAACTTCGAGCTCGCCGGCGTCGAGGGCGCCCGGCACAAGGGCAACGCCTGGAGCGACGGCGACGTCTACAAGTGGATCGAGGCGATGGCGCGCGTATATGCCCTCACCCGGGACGAGGCGCTGGACCGCAGGATGGACGAGTGGATCGCGCGCATCGCGCGAACGCAGGCGGAGGATGGCTACCTCGGCACGCAGACACAGTTCAACCCGCAGAAGAAACGCTGGGGGATGAGGAACCAACACGAGCTCTACAACATGGGCCATCTCCTCACCGCGGCGGCGGCGCATCGCCAGGCGACCGGGAAGTCCACGCTGCTGAACGTCGCATGCAGGAACGCAGACTACCTCTACCGCACGTTCCAGCCGCGTCCCAAAGAGCTGGCGCACTTCGGTTGGAACCCGTCGAACATCATGGGACTTGTCGATCTCTACCGCGTCACCGGGGAACGGCGGTATCTCGAGCTGGCCGGCATTTTCGTCGACATGCGCGGTTCCGAGCCGTGGCCGCGGCCGAACGCGCCGGGCGTGCAGGACCCAGATCCGGGCGACCAGACGCAGGACCGGGTGGCGCTGCGCAAGGAGACCGTGGCGGTCGGTCATGCCGTTACCGGCGCCTATCTCTATTCCGGCGCGGCGGACGTTGTCGCGGAGACCGGCGAGGCGGCGTTGCGCGAGGCCGTCACGCGGATCTGGGAGGACATCTCCGGGCGGAAGATGTATCTGACCGGCGGCACCGCCGCCTACCACCACGGTCTCTCGGTCCGCCGCGACCGGGTCCACGAGGCCTACGGCGCGGCCTACGAGTTGCCGCGCCGCACCGCGTACAACGAGACTTGCGCCAGCATCGGCCATGCGATGTTCAGCCGCCGGCTGCTCGCGCTGACGGGCGAGGGAAAATATGCGGACGTCATGGAGCGCGTTCTCTACAACGGCATGCTTTCCGCGATGAGTCTCGACGGCACGCGCTTCTTTTACACGAACCCGCTCGAGCGCCGTGCCGACGTGCCGCTGGAGTGGCAGGACGCCTCGGAGCGCTGGCCCGCGTGGGGGTGCTACTGCTGTCCGCCGAGCGTCGCGCGAACGATCGCCGGGCTGGGCGAGTGGGCGTGGAGTCTCTCGCCGGATGCCGTCTGGCTGCACCTCTTCGGTACGGGCGAACTGAAGGGCTCCGTCGCAGGCGGCCCCGTCCGCCTCGCACAGGCGTCGCGCTATCCGTGGGACGGCCGCGTCGCGGTCCGAATCGTGGAGGCCCCCGCCGCGCCCTTCGCGCTGCGGGTCCGCATCCCGGCCTGGGCCGTGGGCGCGACGCTCGGGGTCAACGGCACGCCGGTCCCCTCCGCACCCGCGTCGGGAACCTACGCCGAGATCCGGCGCGCGTGGAAATCCGGCGATGAGGTCGGGTTGAACCTGCCCATGGAGCCGGTCGTGGTCGATGCGCACCCGCTCGTCGAGCCGAGCCGCGGCCAGGTGGCGGTGATGCGCGGGCCGGTCGTCTACTGCGTCGAGTCGGCCGATCTGCCCGCCGGGATCGACATCGATGACGTCGTGCTGCCCGTCGGTGTCGCGTGGACCCCCCGTCACGACCCCGCGCTTCTCGGTGGCGTCACGGTGATCGAGTGCGAGGCCCGCGCGCTGCCGGCGGACGGCGGAACGAAGGCCCTCTACCGTCCGGCGCGCGCGGCCGGCACGCCGTTCCGCCTTCGCATGATCCCGTACTTCGCCTGGTGCAACCGCGGCCCCGGCGACATGTCGGTCTGGTTGCCCGCGGGACGCTAGCCCGCCGCGGCGGGGTGCCGGAGGGGCGGACGTCGGCGCGGGGGCTGCGGCGGAGATGCGCGCCAGGCATGAAGTTGCCTGGAGGCGCGCAATTCCTGTCCAATCCGACCTCCTGCTCCATTCTTCGCTGACCTCTGACCTCCGACTTCCGACCTCCGTGTCCGGGCCGGGTTCTACGGCGCGAGCCAGGTGCGGAGGAGGCGGAAGTGGCGGGCGGGGGCGTTGGTGAGCGACGGGGCGGCGACGGGCCGTGAGAGGCGGCGGAAACCGGAATCGAAGGACGCCGCGTCCGCGGGCACGTCGCTCGTGAACACGCCCGCCGGCATCCAGCCGCCGGGCATCAGGAGGTTGGTGCTGACGTGAAGCTCGTCGCGGACGCGGGTGCCGGTCTGCGCCGGCGATTCCAGGGCGAGTTGCCGGCCGCCCGCGATCGCTGCGAAGATGCAGTTGGATGAGCCGCGATCGACGAATCGCGTCGCGACATCGCACGTACCGAACGAGGCGCCGCCCCCGAGGCCGGTCAGCGCGGGCAGGGCGAGCCAGCCTCCGGCATCGACCACGGTACGCAGGTCGACCACGGCTTCGAAATTCGTGGCGGCGCCGGTGTATTGCCGGTCGATGCGGATGCGGACGAGGTAGGTCCGGTTCGAGTCGGGCGGCGACAGAAAATCGAACCGGAGCCGGGGCGCGCTGTCGAACGTCGTCCCGGCCGGGGATGCGGCGGAGAGGGCGAGGTCGAAGACCGTTGCGCTGTTCGTCGGACGCGCGTCGCGCCCCAGCGCGGTGCCGTAGGGAGCTGTGGCGACGCCGAAGGATTGTGCGTTCGTGTTGGCGGGCAGGGCGGTGGCCGCGATGTCGCGGCCGTCGGCACCGGATTCGGTCGTGCCGGCCTCGTGGCGGGCGATCAGCACGCCGGCGCCGGTCCCGTTTGACGGCGCGTCGGTGGCGAGGGCGACCTCGACAGCGTCGAACGGCGCGCGGTCCACGGGGACGGCGAGTCCGGCCACGGTCGCCAGCGAGGCCCGCACGAAGCGGACGAAGTAGTTCCAGCTGGGGTCCAGCGAGGCGAGCGAGTCGCCGGTCGTGTGATAGTGGGTGTTGAAATCGCCGATATCCTCAATCGCGAGCACGCCGGGGTAGCCGCGGTCCCAGAAGGACGAATGATCGCTGGCATCCTCGCCGTTGGCGATGATCTCCGGCCGGAGAACGCCCGCCAGTCCGTACAGCGCCACGGCATTCGTGAAGGCGGAGGCGATGGCGAGATCTGCGGCATAGCCGGGGCTGCCCGGCGGCCGCGTGTAGAGGTCCAGCGCGCCGTCGTCGTCGCTGTCCCACGCGATCATGTCCATGTTGAACACGGCAACGATGTTGTCCCCGGCCGCCGCGGCCGCCGCGGCATGGGCGGCGCTTCCGTAGAGCCCCTGTTCCTCGCCGGTCACGAGCAGGTAGCGGATCGTGCGCTCGAAGCGGTACGGGCGGAACAGGCCGGCGGCGGCGAGGACGGCGGCCGAGCCGCTGGCGTTGTCGTCCGCGCCCGGCGAGTTGGACGTGTTCGGCTGGTCGTCGAGGTGGGCGACGATCACGACGATCTCCGCCGGCCGCACGGTCCCGGTTTGCGTCGCGACCACGTTACGCCCGGAGTAGCCGCCGCCGGACCAGGGCTGCAAACTGGCGGTCAGTCCCAACGACTGCAGGTGGTCGTGGGCCATCTGCGTCGCCCGGTAGATGTGCGTGCCCGAGGTTGTCTTCCGCGAGGCGATGGCGGCGAGGTCGCCCGCGGCGACGGTCGCCTCGATGCCGGTCAGCCGGCGCATCAGGGCGTGGAGCCGATTGGTCGAAAGGCACGAGACCATTTCGCTGACGAGCGGATGGGGGGTGCCCGACATCAAGGTCTCCGCCCGCATCGGCGCGACATGCGCCGGGGTCGTGGCGGTGGCGAATTGGATCGGGTCGGCCGGCAGCCGGCGCAGGGCGAAGCCGAGATCCGCCAGCGGCTCGGCTTCTGCGCCCGGCGCCCGGACGACCCAGTGCTGCCCGTCGTCGTGCAGGACGACAAACCCGTTGGTCGCCGCCGCGAAGGCGGCGGGGGTTCGCTTGGAGGCCAGCATGCAGTCCCCGGGCCGCGCCGTGGCGTCGAGCACGCGGTGCGGCCATGCCGTCGCTGCAAGTTCAGCCGGCGTGGCGGAGACGAGCAGGTATTCCTTTCCTGCGCCGTCCTGCAGGTGGGCATGGACGCGGAGCGGGAAGGAAGTGAGGGAGCCTGCGACATCGACCCGCGCCAGGACCGGCGCCTCGGTTTGCGATGCCCCGGCGGCCGTCGTGAGCAGCGACAGTCCGCAAAGAACCGCTGTCCATCGCCGACACATGATCTCTTCCCTTTTCCCCTCGCCGGCCGCCGCCGGAATCCGACCGAAACCCCCATGATCCCCGACCCGGTGCAGCCTGTCGATCCTGTCCCCCGGAGTGGCCGGTTCCGGTTCCGCCACAGACGGAGACGACGCACGCCGAATCGCCACAATCCCGCTCAGTTTTCGTCCCTTTTCGCTTGCCAACCCTCGAAACGGGGTATCCAATGATCTGTGGACTGTTGAGGACAGTGGGAGGGGTGTCATGAAAGCCATGCGTCGTGGCGGAATCTCGCTTTGCGTCGCGGTTGCCGGATTGTGCGCGGGGGGCGCCTTGGCACAGACGCGGTATGTCGCGGCCGGAAATCCCGGCGCCGCAGCGCCGTATACGAGCTGGGCCACGGCGGCGGCCAGCATCCGGCCGGCCGCTGCCGCTGCCAGCCTTCGAGGGCGGCCAGCATCCAGCCGGCGGTGGATGCCGCTGCAGCGGGCGACACGGTTTGGGTGACGAACGGCACGTACGTGCTTGCGGCCAATATTTCCCTGACCAAGGCCGTCACGGTTCGCAGCGTGAACGGCGCCGGATCGGTCACGATCGATGGCAACCATGCGACGCGCTGTGTCCGTATGGATCATGCCGATGCCGTGCTGGACGGGTTCACCGTCCAGGGAGGATACAATCCGGGCGGATTCGGGGGCGCGATCGACATCGGCAGCGGCGGTACGGTGCAGAACTGCACTCTGCAGGACAGCCAGGCTCGGGACGGCGGCGGCGCCGCACTGGACTACGGCGGACTGCTCCTGAACTGCATCATCCGGAACAACCTCGCGTCCGACAACGGCTCGTCCGGCTACGGTGGCGGCGTGCGGCTCCTGGGCGGCGGGACGGTGCGCGGGTGCCTGATCGTCGGCAACCGGTCCCTCGCGCTCGGCGGCGGGGTGAACACATGGGACGCCGGCCTGGTTCAGAACTGCACGATCGTATCGAACCAGGCGCCCGACGGCGCCGGCATCCGGACGCGCGGGCAGGGCATCGTGGTGAACAGCATCATCCACGCGAGCGTCGGGACGGACTGGGTGGTCGACGGGGGCGCCGCCGGCTACACCAACTGCTGCACCAGTGCCGCCGGATCGCTCCCCGGCTCGGGCAACATCGGGTACGACCCGCTGTTCGCGAATCCCGGCACGGGCGATTTCCGCCTGCAGGCCGCATCGCCCTGCAACAACGCCGGCGTGAACCTGGCCTGGATGACCGGCGCGAAGGATCTCGACGGGAACGACCGCATTCTCGACGGCACGGTGGAGATGGGCGCCTACGAAAGCACGGCGGTGGCGCCGCCCGTCCCCGTCGGCGATATCCATTACGTGGTCCCCGGCAACCCGGGCGCACTGTCGCCGTACACCTCGTGGGCCACCGCGGCGGCGAGCATCCAGCCGGCGATCGACGCGGCATCGGC
>CAYXFW010000176.1:0-6181 GCA_964464305.1 uncultured Verrucomicrobiota bacterium | reverse complement strand
GGCGCGCGCTGACGCGGCGCGACGGCTGGCACGAGGGCCCCGGGGCGATGAACTACGATGCCGACATGCCGCCGTATGTCCAGGACATGGCGGACTGGCTCGACGGCACGGCCGTTCATCCGTGCAACTTCGCCGCCGCCGCGGCGGGCGCCGAGATCATGCTCGCCCTGCAGCGCTCCGCCGCGCGCGGCGGGCAGGTCGCGCTGCCGCTCGAGGGCCCGGCGGACGAACAGGCATTGCTGAAGGCCGCCGTCTCCGACCGCAAGGTGCTGGTTTCGGATCCCGTCAATGCCAAGGAATACGGCGTTTGACGCGGTCCGCCCGAAGGAAGTTCTGCCATGGAAGTCATCCTGATGCCCGACCGCGAGCGCGCGGACGCGCTTGCCGCCCGCCTGGTCGCGAAGGCGGTCCGCACCCGGCCGCACCTCGTGCTGGGCCTTGCCACCGGCCGCACGATGGAGCGCGTCTATGCGCGGCTCGTGGTCCTGCATCGCACCGAGGGGCTCGACTTCTCGCTGTGCCGCACGTTCAACCTCGACGAGTATGTCGGTCTTCCGCCGACCGATGAGGGTTCCTACCGGCACTACATGAACCGGCACCTGTTCTCGCAGGTGAACATCGACCTGCGCAACACGACTCTGCCCGACGGGATGGCGGAGGATCTTGACGCCGCATGCGACCGGTACGAGAGCCTGATCCAGGAGGCCGGCGGCATCGGGCTGCAGGTGCTGGGCCTCGGGAAGTCCGGCCATATCGGGTTCAACGAGCCGCTCTCGGCCCTGCGGTCGCGCACGCGCGTCAAGAGCCTCACCGAGACCACGGTGCGCGAAAACCAGGGACAGTTCGCCGATCCGTCGAGCATGCCGCGGCGCGCCATTACGATGGGTGTCGGCACGATCCTCGAGTGCCGCCGGCTGATCATGCTCGTGACCGGGGCGTCCAAGGCCCCCGTTCTGGCACGGGCCGTCGAGGGCCCGATCACCTCCATGATTTCCGCCAGCGCCATCCAACTCCATGCGGCCTGCACGGTCATTGCGGACGAGGACGCCGCGACCGACCTCAAGGAGAAGGATTACTACCGTTGGATCTTCGCCAACGAGCCCGAATGGCGCGAATTCCACGACCTTCTGGCTTGAAACGAGGGCGACCGGCAGGGACAGGTCCGAGGCCGTCCCCGACCGTGGTGGTGGGGGGATTCCCATGAATCGTTCGATGTCCGTTCTCGCGGCAGCTGCGCTGTCGGCATTCGCATCCGGCTGTGGCCGGCCCCAGGGGCTCATCGAAGTCCGCATGCCTGCCGGTTGCGCCCCGAGCCTCGCGGCGGTCCGCGTTGACCGCGCCGACGGGCGCGGGCAGGCGGAGACGGCGAGCAACGTCGCGGCAACGGTCCGCCTCGCCGCCCCCGCCGGGACCTGCAGGGTTGTCTTCGCCTTTGCGAATTCGAACTTCCAGCCGCCGACCGACGTCGAGGCGGCGCGCCTCGACATCGCGCCGGGGTCGACGAACGTCCTGGCGTGCGGCGCGCTCGCGCTCGATGTGGATGAGAAGCTCCCGGATCTCAATCTCGCGGGTCTGCTCGTGCAGCGCACGGCGGGGGGCGCACCACTGAGCCTCGAGCTGAAGGACTACGGCAACACGTACTATTTCTTCAAGCCGAAGCCGCTTCCGGCCGGCGTCTACGAGGTTGCCATCCGGTATTCCCGGTCCGAGGCGCCGTCGACGGTCGCCACGGGTGTGGTCGTCGCCGCGGGCGCCACGACCGTGGTGAAGCTCGACTCGGGCTTCGAGTTGAAGCGGCCCGCAGGTCCGCGGGTCGAGGGCTGGAGCCTGACGCGGGAAGGGGAGGCCGCGCCGTGGCTGGAGGTGACGCGCCGGACGGACAACGACGAGCCGCTCTGGCGCCGCGTCCTCGCTCCGCCCGGGACCTACACGCTGGTCGTCCGCCGCGCCGCACCCGCGGGGCCATCGAAACCCGAGGCCCTCGTCGTGGCGCCGGGCCAGTTCCTCACCCACGAACCCGCCGCGCCGTAGGGGATCCTCCCCATCCTGTGATCCCGTCCAATCTTCACCCCTCCGGATCCAGCGCGAAACCGAGCAGCCCGGCGAGGTGCTGGGTGCGGATGCCGTGGAAGGCGGCGAGATCCCGGACCTCCTGTGCGGCTTCGTCGGTGCGGCACGGGCCGGGGCGCCGGACCGCGGCGATCATGAGGTTCTTCGCGGTATGCTCGGTCGCCACGAACTCGAATACCCGCGTGCGGTAGCCGGCCCATTCGAGCAGACCCGCGCGCAGGGCGTCGGTGACGAACTCGGCGTGGCGTTCGAGCAGGATGCCGTGACGGAGTGCAGCTGCGAGGACCGCCGGCGGGCGCAGGGCGGGGCGGAGTTCCTTGTGGCAGCAGGGAGAGGCGAGGATCAGCGACGCCTCCGCCCGGATTCCCGCGGCGAGGGCGTCATCGGTCGCCGTGTCGCACGCGTGCAGCGCCACGAGGACATCCGTCCGCCCGACCGGCGTGGAGGCGATGTCGCCGCGGGTGAACGAGAGTCCCTCGAGCGCATGGGCCGCGACGGCTGCGTTGCAGGCGTCGACGAGGTCCGCCCGGCGTTCGATGCCGGTGACGCGCAGGGGGCTCCATCCGTCGCGCCGGAGAACCTCGAAGGCGGCGAAAGTCAGGTAGCCCTTGCCGCAGCCCATGTCGACCATGTCGAGCCCGCGACCCTCGCGCGGGGGAAGATCCTCCAGACTGTGGCGCAGGATCTCGGCAAACTTCCCGATCTGGCGCAGCTTGCCGGCCATGCCTTCGCGCGGCGCGCCGGCGGCGTTCGTGACGCCGAGCGTCTGGAGCCACGGGGCCGCCGCCGGATCGACCGGTCGCGCGCGGGCCCGGTCGTGTGTCCGCGTCGCTGGCGCGGTGTGGCGGGGCGGGTGGCGGATGAGGCGTGCCGCGGCATCCGGCCGTTTCCGACGCAATTCGATTTCCGCGCCCGTGGTGAAGAGGTGAGCGCTGCCGAAGTCGACCGCCAACAGGGCGGCCACATGATCGAGGCCCTCGTCGGGGGCCAGGTTCCTGGTGATGTCGCGCGTGGCGTGGCGGTGGACGAACGAGAGCTTCAGTCCGTCCCGCAATTCGACCGGCCGCACGATGACATTGTGGAGAGTCGCATCGGCGCCGTGGTGCGCGCCGAGCGTCAGCTTCACCCACGTCCCCCCCGCGAGTGCCTCGCGGCAGTGGCCGATGAACTCCTGGACGGTGTCCGCCATGCCCGTTCAGATGCGCAGGAAGATCTTCCGGCGGTACATCCACCAGAGGATCAGCCATTCGACCAGCAGCACGGCGGCGCCGTGGAGAAGCGGCTGGAAGGCGGGGCCGGTCAGGCCGGACCATCCGCGCCCGAGATGGCGCGGCAGGGCCTCGGAGATGAAGCCCTGGAAGAGATGGGCGATCATGTAGGCGGCGATGGAGTTCATGCCCACCACCAGCAGCGGGAAGGCCCAGCCGCGCCGCTGCCGCACGTCGAGCAGCCAGTAGAAGCCGGCGAGGATGAGGAAGGTCCAGCCGCCGCTGAACAGGACCCAGGACGGGGTCCAGATGCGCTTGACCACCGGGCAGAGCCCCGTCGCGCCCAGCAGCCAGCCGGTCGAGAGACCGACGACGCCCGCGGCTGCGAGCCAGCGCACCTTGGCCATCGGGGCGCGGTCGCTCCGCAGGACGCGGCCGGCGAACAGGCCGAGGATCATCGTGGCCAGGGTCGGGATGAAGTTCAGGGTGGAATAGCCGCCCCCGTTGCATACGAACGGCTTCACGCGCGGGAAGAGGTTCATGAACCAGGTGTCGAAGGACCACGCAAGATTCGTGTTCTTGTTCCAGTGGGACGCGAAGCCGGCCAGGTTGCCGGCCCAGTCCTGCGTCACGCCCGCCTTGCCCCAGTCGAAATCCGCCCCCGGCAGGGGATGCAACGCAAATGCCAGCCAGGTGCCGGCGAGGATGACCGCCAGCGCCGTCCATTGGACGCGCACAGAACGAAGCGCGAGCAGGTACAGGAATCCGTAGCCGAGGCCGATCTGCGTGAGCGTATCCTCGAAGGTCCAGTTCGTCTGCGGCTGGCCGACCGAGCGCAGGAACACGCCGAGCAGAATCAGCAGCAACGCGCGCCAGAAGGCGTGGAGCGTCCGATGCCACTGCGGCTGGCCTGCGGCGGCGCGTCGTGCCAGCGAGAACGGCAACGCCACGCCGACAAGAAACGAGAATGCCGGCTGGATCAGGTCGTGCAGCGAGCAGCCCACCCACGCGACATGCGACTGGTGGTGGCTCAGGAAGGCCCAGAACCCATTCCCCGGGAGCGCATGGGCCACGTGCCGCAACCCCAGCACCTCGGCCATCATCAGGACCATGACGAACCCGCGGAATACATCCATCGAGGCGAGGCGGACCGGGGCCTCCAACGAGCCGCCACCGGGACTGGTCTGTTCAATCGCCGCCATCCATCGATGGTGCCGCGCCCCCCGCCAAACATCAAGCGCCGCCGCGATGCCCGGACGTGCCGGGCGACCTCCGCGCCCCGGCGCCCAGGAAAGCCGGGGTCACCCGTCTTCGCTGCGCTTCGCCGGGCAAGTTGCCCGACTACAATCCCGAACCACGAAAGGCAACGTTGTAGACGGGCGCGGTGAGCCCGGCAATCAAGCGCCAGGTGCGCACGGTGGCCGGGGTCGACGCCCCCGGCTACAGCGCGGAACTGCGCGGGCGACGCTCTTGTCCACACGTTTCCCGGACCATTTCCGCTTGCAGGGCGGGGCGAAGGGGGGTCACACTGGTACGGGGTGACACCGATGGCCGGGGAGTGCGACAAACAAGGGACGGCTCCAGGGCGACCGCGGGGGAGGCGGCGCGCGCTGGTCAATCTCGTGCTCGGCGAGTCGATGCGGTCATTCCTGCGCAATCAGCATCTCGACACGGCGGCGATGCTGTCCTACTACGGGTTCCTCTCGATCGTCCCCCTGCTGCTGCTCGTCTCCGTGCTCTCGAGCCGGATGGTGCTGGCGTCGGCCTCGGCGCGCGAGGCGATCCGGGCGGGGGCGGACGAGCTGATCTCCGGTTTCGGCGTGATCGCGCTCGACCAGCTCCGCACGCTGTCGGAGCAGCGCATCTGGGGGGTGCTGGGCATGCTGATCCTGTTCTGGTCGGTCACGCCGATCGCCGCGGGCCTCCGGGCCGCGCTGACGCGCGTGTTCCAGCCCGAGCGCGTCATGAGCGTGCTGCGCGCGAAGCTGCGCGACATCCTGGGCGCGCTCACGTTGATCGCGCTCTTCTTCCTGCTCGTGACCGGCCGAATTCTCTACGGGGTCCTCGAGCGGCACCTGCCGGGCCAGCTCTCGGTCATGACCGACTTCAGCCAGATTGCATTCTCGTTTGCGATTTCCGTGGCCGGCCTGGCGTTCCTGTTCGTGGTCTTCACGCCGATCCGGCTGCGGGTCGGGGAGCTCTTCTCCGGCGCAGTGGTTTCGGCGGTTCTGCTGTTGCTGCTCCGCCCGGCCTTCTCCGCCTTCCTTCGCTACAACCCGGACTACGGCTTCGCGTTCGGCTCGCTCAAGGCGGTGTTCCTGACGCTGACGTGGGTCTACTTCTCCTTTGTCGCCATCCTCTACGGCGCGGAGATCATGGCGGCGGCACGGCGCCGGGACATCACGCTGCTGAAGATGTTCCTCCTCGGCGGCAAGGCCGCGGGGCGCGCGTCGGACGCGCTCGTCGAGCGCTTCGCGCGGGTGCTGTCTGCGGGGGAGACGGTTTTCTGCGAGGGGGAGGAGGGACACGAGATGTTCATCGTCCGCTCCGGTGCCGTCGAGATGCGCCGCGGGGGCCGCCTGCTGGCGACGATGCGGAGCGGCGATTACTTTGGGGAAATGTCGATGTTGCTCGACACGCCGCGGACCGCCGCCGCCGTCGTCGTCGAGGATGCCGAACTGATCGGCATCCGGCGGGACAGCTTCGATACGATCCTGCGCGAGAACCCCGCCGTCGGCCGCTCGATCCTGCGCGAACTGGCCTCGCGCCTCAAGACCGCCGACGAACAACTCCACATCCTGCACGGCGCCGGCAAGAGCGCAGGCGACGCCAAGACATGAGGCGGGGAGGTCTCAGGTTTCAGCCGGACCTCCGACCTCAGGCATGGTCGTGGTGTTGATCCT
>CAYXFW010000175.1:0-6182 GCA_964464305.1 uncultured Verrucomicrobiota bacterium | reverse complement strand
GGAGCGCTATCTGGGCCTGCCCGTCATCGGCGTGATTCCGCAGAAGGTCCGCCCGATGATCGAGGACGGCCCCGACAGCCCGTATGCGGAGGCGTACCGCGTGCTCCGGACGAATCTCCTCTTCGCGAACAAGGGGGTTCCGGGCGGTGCGTTCGCCATGACCAGCGGCGGCGTGGGCGAAGGCAAGTCGACCACCCTTTTCAATCTGGCCTACGTCTGCGCGGCCATCGGCGACAAGGTGCTGATCGTGGACTCCGACCTGCGCCGGCCGGTGCAGCACACCATCATGGGCATGCAGAACCGGTTCGGCCTCACCAATGTCCTGATGCGGGATGTTCCGATCGAGGAGACGATCAAGCCGGTTCCGAATGTCCCCAACCTGCACTTCCTGCCCAGCGGGAAGCTTCCGCGGTCGTCCGTGGGCGTCCTGAACTCGCAACGCATGCGCGAACTGATCAAGAACCTCAAGGCGCGTTACGACTACGTGTTCTTCGACTCTCCGCCGGTCGTGGGCGTCAGCGACGCCTCCATCCTCGCCAGCGAGGTGGACGGGGTCATGCTGGTGGTCCAGTACCGCAAGTATCCCCGCGTGATGTCGCTCCGGGCGAAGCGGATGGTCGAAAACGTCGGCGGCAAGCTGGTCGGCGTCGTGCTGAACAACATCAATATCATGCGCGACGACTACTACTATTACTACCACTCGTACTATTCGAACTACTACTACAGGGCCGGCGAGCCGGCGAAAGACGAGACGCCCGTCAAGCCGGCCTGACCGGCAGGCGGCGGGCTGCGCGAAGCTATGAAACGGATCTGGATATCGGCGGGATGTGCGGTTGCGATGCTGATCGCGGCCGCGGGGTGCGGATCGTTGGGTGGATCCGGCGCGGCGGATGCCGATGCGCCCGGGCTCCGCCTGGACCGGTCCGCCCCGTACGGCGATGTCGCGATGCCGCCCGCCGTCGACGCGGAAAAGCCCGTGCCCGCCGAGACGCCGATCACGGAGCCCACTGCGCCGGTCACGCCCGCGAAGCCGGCCCCGGAAGCCCCTCCTGCACAGACTCCGTCGGCCGCACCGGTTGCGACCGCGGATCCGGGCCCGGCGGTGTCGACCGGAGGAGCGTCCTACCGCCTGCGCCCGGGCGACACGATCGTCATCCATCTCCGGACCGTGCAGCTCGAGCAATTCGAGATGATCGTCGACGAGAACGGGGACGTGAAGCTCCCGTTCATCGGCGCGGTTCGCGCGGCGGGGTTGACGGGCAGCGAACTGGAGGATCAGATCCAGCGCGACTACATCTCGAAGAAAATCTACCGCTACCTGACCGTCCATGTCCTTGTCCCCACGCGGGGCTATTTCGTTACGGGCGAGGTCCGCATGCCCGGCCGTTTGCCGTTGGTGGGGTCCGTCTCCGTCCTGCAGGCGATTGCGACCGCGGGCGGCTACACCGATTTTGCAGACGCTGGCGACGTGAGGCTCATTCGCGGCGGGAAGACGATCAAGGTCAACGCCAGGGATATTGCTCGGAATCGCGAGAAGGATGTTGAGATTGAATCCGGCGACGTGATCAAGGTCGGTCGGTCTGTCTGGTGATCGAACGAGCACCGCTGGCGTCATGCCCCCTCCATCCACTGAACCCCGCAGCCGGTCGCGGCGGGCGCCGCGCGGAGCGGCGGCGGTCGAGTGGGCCGCACTGATCCTGGTTTCCATCCCTGGCTTGCTCGGTCCGATCCTGTTCGGCGGCGTGCGATTCTGGTCGGTTGCACCCCTGATGCTCTGCGCCTACCTCGGGTTCCTGCTCTTTGTGCTTCGTCCGGTGTTCTTCCGCGCGGAGATCCCGCTGTCCATTCCGCCGGGCAGTCTTCCGGCGGTTGTTTTCCTCGGGTTCGTCGCCTGCACCGTGCCCTTCGCCGTCGCGCCGTACGAGGCCGCCCTGCGGCTGCTCATGCTGGGCAGCGGCCTGGCCGCATACTGGACGCTGGCCGGCCTGGCCGGTCGCGGGGGGCGGTGGAAATGGCTGGTCGCCTTCGTGCTGATCGTGGCCGCACTCGACGCCGTCTACGCCGGTGTCCAGCACCTGCAGGGCTCGCGCATGATGCTGGGGATCGAGCGGCATTCGGGCTACCTCATGCGGATGGGGGGCACCTATAACTGCCCGAATCATTTTGCGAACCTTCTCGCCATGGCCATGGCGTTCGGGCTCGCGGTGGTGTTCGCGCCCGAGACGGGCTGGACGCTCAAAGTGATTGCGGTCTACGCGCTGGGCATGATGGCGTGGCCGCTGGTGCTGTCGCAGTCGCGATCCGGATTCGCGGCGGCCATCGTGGGCTGCGCGGTGACGGCGCTTCTGACGGCCTGGCGCCGCGGCGTCAAACAGGCCGCCTTCGCCCTCGTCGCGCTCCCCCTGATTGCCGTGGCCGTCGTGGGCATCGTGTGGAAGCAGGCGCCCGACCTGCGCGGTCGACTGGAGCAGTCCTCGAAGGACATCCAGGGCCGCATCGTGATCTGGAAGGGAACGGTCCGGATGATCCGGGACGCCCCGGTGCTCGGCCATGGAGGAGGATCCTTCCGCCTGCTCGACAGCCGGTACGTGCAACTCCCGCCGAACGTTGCGGCCGTGCACGCGCACAACGATTACCTTCACGTCGCTTCCGAGTACGGGATTCTCGGCGGCGCGCTCGGGCTGGTGGCCGCCTTCACCCTTCTCGTCCGCCTGCTGCAACTCCAGCGGCGGACGAGGAAGGATATGCATGCCATTCTCGCCGCGGGCGCCGTGGGCGCCATGGCGGCGGCGATGAGCCAGGCGCTGGTGGACTTCAATCTCCATATCTACGGCAACAGCATGGCGCTTTTGCTGCTGCTCGGCTGCGTGGCGGCACTGTTCCATGCGTCCGGGGATCTGCCCAATCCGCTGCCGTCCCGGGCCCGTGGACGGTGGATTGCATGGACCGGAGCCCTCGTGTCGGCCGTTGCGATCGGGATCACCTTGCGCGCCGGCATGGCCTACGCCTTCACCACGTTTCCGGGACAGGCCGCCGCCGACGCGGGGCAGCTCGATCGCGCGGAGGCGTGGTACCGCCGGGCGCTGGCCTGGGACTCCCGGGCGTGGGAGCCCATCCTCGGACTCTGCCGCGTCTCCGCCCGGCAGGCCGCCGCGGAGACGGATCCGGCGAAGAGGGCGGCGCGGATCGCCGGGACCCGTACGCTGTGCGAAACGGGACTCCGCCGCAATCCCCGCGAACCCGGCTTCGAGCACACCTTGAGCCAGTTGCTGGAGATGCAGGGGGATTCGGAAGGTGCGCTGAAGCTCATGCAGAAACTCGTCGGCGATCATCCGAATCGCCCGGTTCTGCAATCGCGGCTCGGCATCCAACTGGAGCGCATGGGCAGGCTGGAGGAGGCCGCCACGGCGTTCCGGGAGGCGGTGCGGATGGATCCGGCCAATTCGACGTCGCGCATGTACCTGCGTGTTCTGGAAGCCCGGCGGAGCCAGATGAAGGCCGCGACCCCAGTTCCGCGGCCCTGATCCGCCCCGTCTCTTGCGTCCCTGCCTTTCCGGACGGATATTGGCCCCGGTGAACCATGCAGTTTCTCGCTCGTATATCTGACGTCGTGACTGGCGCCTGGGATGTGGCGGTCCAGATGTCGCCCTACCTGCTGTTTGGGTTCGCCATCGCGGGAATCCTCCATGTGGCGATGCCCTCCGCATGGGTCGCCCGGCATCTCGGAGGCCGCGGACCGCTTCCGTCGCTCAAGGCCGCACTTTTCGGCGTCCCTCTTCCGCTCTGCTCGTGCAGCGTGGTCCCGGTGGCCGCATCCATCCGGCGGCAAGGCGCCGGGCGCGGAGCCACGGCGGCGTTCCTGATGTCGACGCCCCAGACCGGCGTCGACAGCCTGCTGGTCACGTACGCCCTCCTGGGTCCCGTATTCGCCCTGCTGCGGCCTGTTGTCGCGTTTCTCTCGGGGGCGCTGTGCGGAATCGCGGTCGATCGGTGGACGCGCGACGCCGATGCGCCCGTTCCGGACTCTGCGCCATCGTCCCCGGCGGTCGCGCCCTGGTGGCGGCGCGCGCTGCGCCACGGGTTCGTCACCTTGCCGTCGGACATCGGAAGAGAACTCCTGATCGGCCTCACGATCGCCGGCGCCATCGGGGCCCTCGTGCCGGCGGGTCTTCTCGCGGAACGGCTCCCGGCCGGGCTGCCGGGCGCGCTGGTGATGATGGCGGTCGGGATTCCGATGTACGTATGCTCGACGGCGTCGGTCCCCATCGCGCTGGGGCTCATGCAGGCGGGCGTTTCACCGGGCGCCGCCCTGGTCTTCCTGATCACCGGGCCCGCAACGAATGCGGCCACTCTGGGCGCGCTCGGACGCCTGCTGGGACCGCGGGCGGGCGCGATCTACCTCGTCTGTCTGGCCGCGACGGCGCTCGCGTCGGGACTGTTGCTGGACCTCTGGCTCATCCCCTCGTTCCCGGAGGCCGCCCCCGTCTGCCACACCGCATCTGCGCCGTGGTGGGGACATGCATCCGCGGCCGTGCTTCTGGGTATTCTGGGGGCGGCATGGCTGAGACGACGCCCGCGCAAGAGCGACACGGCCTCCCCGGCGGGCCCCGCGAACGGAAAGAACGAATCCCGCGCCGGCTGATCCCGCGTGTCGCCCGGATCGGCGGGCCTCAGGCCCGCGCGGGCCGGTTCCGGAGGACGATTTCGGTTGCCACCCGGTCCGCCGTGGTGCGGTCGCATAGCCGTTCGATGAGCGCCAGCCCGAATTCGATCGAGGTGCCCGCACCCTGGCTGGTGATCAGATTCCCGTCCATGACAACAGCCACGTCCTCCCAGGCGGCCGACGACAGCTTGTCCGCCACGTCCGGATGACATGTGGCCCGGCGTCCCGCAAGAATGCCTGCGGCCTGCAACGCGAGCGGCGCCGCGCAAACAGCCGCGATCCACCGGCCGGCCGCGTGCAGGTTCCGCAGGGCGTCGAGCAGCCCGGCATGCGCACAGAACCGCCGCGTTCCCCCGGCGCCGCCGGGGAGAACCAGGGCGTCGAAGCGCAGGGGATCGACCGTATCCCACGCAACATCCGGGACCAGGCGCACGCCGCGCGCCGCCGTGACCGTGCCGCCATCGAGCGCCGCCACGCACACCTCGCAGCCGGCCCGGCGGAGCAGGTCCACCGCGATCACGGCCTCCATTTCCTCCGTACCGTCCGCGATGGGCACCAGGACCTTCTTCATCGATCCTTACTCCTCGGTCAGGGGCTTCAGGAGTCCGGCAATCCGGGCCACAGTGGCGGCATCCAGCGTCGGATCGGAGGATTCGCACAGGATCCCCGGCAGGGCCGTCTGCCGGCAGACGATCACCCCCGCCACTCCCTCCGCGTCCTTTTCGAGGGCAGGGCGGGGGAGACAAAGCACGGGTTGAACCGGCACGGAAATGCCGGAGGCCTGAAGGCGATCGCGCAGCGCTGCGGCCGCCTTCCGGACCCGGTCGACGGGGTTGCGGTCGGGCTCGGCTCCGTCGTACAGAAGCCGCCCCTCCGAGATCGTTGCGCGCCCCGACCAATTCAGCGTCTCCACGGCGAAGACCCCGCTCGGCGAGACGGCGACGTGGTCGATGTCCCCGGCCGCCATCCCGCCGCCCGGGATCGTCAGGCCGTGAAAGACATGGGCCCCCCGCGGGAGTCCCGCCAGGACGCGGGCGGTTTCCTCCTCGCCGCGCGCCCCCCGGAGATAGTCCAGCCGCCGCCGCCGCATATGAAGGGCCAGGGCGGCCATCGCGGTAGCCAGCAGCACGAGTCCCAGCCCGGCCCATCGCGAAGGCAGCGCGGGGGAGGGCAGGGCAACACGCACGAGCCATCCGGCCACGAATGCGCCCGCAAGGAACGGCGCGGCCATCCGCAGGGTGCCGCGCTGCCGTGGGTTCGCGCCCGGACTGCCGTGAACGACGGCGCCCGATTTCGAATCGATGCGGGCTGGAAGATCGCTCATGGAGGGATTGTAGACCGTCCCGAGCGACGGCGGCAAGCCGGCGGGGCATGCCCAAATCCTCGGCTAAGACCCGATGATCGGGAACGAACGAGGCTTCGAGTGTCTCGTGTACGGCGCCGACGGAGCGGCGCCCTCCAGGACAATCATGTTGCATCTCTATGGAACGGACCTGGAGGGCCGCGCTCCGTCGCGGCC